>JBILCR010000210.1:0-4558 GCA_044353055.1 Flavobacteriales bacterium | reverse complement strand
GGCAGTTACAGCCTATGTAACCAGTACCACCGGAATTAAAACTTCGAATGATGTAAAAGTTACGGTATATCCTAACCCTGCAGCTGATTTTGTTGCCGTACAAATTCCGGCCGCAACGCAGGAAAATTGGGAAGTAGTGCTTAATGATATTACCGGTAAATCGATTTTAAAAACCGAAATAAAACAAGGAAGCACCATCGCATTAATTGATCTGCAAACAGTTTATGAAGGCACTTACATCATTACCTTAACCAATGGCAAGACGGTGTTAAACCGAACCTTGAGTGTTCGAAAGGATTAACGGTGTATTACTACCTTCTGAGGCTGCATCAGGGCATCTCCTGAAAATGCAACTATGTAAACTCCTGAAGAATGTACGTTTATAGGCACGCGAACACTGGTATCACGAACGGGCAAACGAAAGATACAGCGGCCCTGTGAATCATACAGGGAAAGCTCGCCTGCGCCAATGAGCTGAGATACCACCAAATCGGTTTCATCCTGGTGAACAGAGAACTTTTGAGATGCTATCCTTGGCGTTATACCGGTTGAAGTGCAGCCCTGAGCCAATATTCGCGATGCGAAAAACGCTGCGGCATTGGTAGTGCGCAACCAATAACTGTCGTATTGATGGCCTCCAACGCTGGGATCGAGCACTTGCTGCAAACAGTTGGCCGTATTACTGGTTTGATCAAATTGTATGAATGGTTTATCGGCTTCGGGAATTGAAACTGTATCGCGAAGTTGATTTATGGCAGCGCTTCCATAAATAAACGGACGACTAATCATGGCTACGCAGCCGGTTCCTACGGCACAGTCGCTAAATCCGGCAAGGATGCGACTGTAGCCAAAAGGTACAATTAAGTCATTGGGCTGGTGAAATGTATATAAATCGGGCGCCGGTGAGGCATATTCACTAAATAAGTCCTTTACCATTCCTCCAAACATATTGGCTACGGCAAGTATGGTATAAGGAGGCGCATCAGGGTTTAAGTTGCCGTTAATACCTCCCAGATCGGGCCTTGCGGGGTTCATCTGGTTAATGGGTATATCCCAGGATGAAGGATCAATACACGGTGTATAATACACCGAGTTAGGCAGGGCCGCCGCAGGTTGTGCTTCGCAGAAAGCCGGCTTTTCGCTCTCCACATCAAGATAGGCTACACCCATGGCAATAAAACCGCCTGCACTTTCGCCTAATAAACAAACCCGAGAGGCATCGATGGGAAAAGTCTTGTTCTGATTGAGCAGGAAACGAATGGCGCCTTTAACATCCTGTACCCCTCGATACCATGCACGAATCCACTCGGCTTCGTCAGCGGCATTGAGGCAATTCCAATTGGGAATGTTGCAATTAAGATTGAGTTCGGTTTGAAAGAAACCCAAACGGTAACCAATACTGGCGGCAATAAACCCACGCTTGGCAAAATCGTTGCGCAAGGCTACAATTCCGGCATCGTCTTTACTGCCGGCAATAAATGCTCCCCCGTGAATTATTAATACCAGCGGCCTGCCGCATTCGGGCAAGGGCGCATTGATAGGGTATGAAACATCGAGAAATAGGTTTGTGGGTTGACCTGCAAATGCGGTAGCGGTGCCGTATTGTAAATTGGTAACGCTTTGAATGGCATAGGCCGTATCCACATAGTTTTGTGCTGATAGCATTGAAACTAATGGGATAAATAACGCCGCAATTAAAGACGTTTTAATCATCTTAGAGTTTTTGCTTGATACGTTTATAGCTAAGGTGATCTTTAGCCTCGCTTAGCCAGCTCATCGCGAATTTTTCCTGCCTTTTCGTAAGCTTCATCCTCAATAGCGCTTCGTAGCATTTCTTTGAGTTCTTCCTTACTCTTGGAGCTAAAATCATCAGCCTTTGGAACAGCAGGAGTTGCGGTGCCGCTGGAAAGAGCTTCTTCCAAACCTGAATCGGCAGAAAGTTCGTTTTCGGGATCGTTGTCAACCCTAATTCCGGCCGAATCTAAAATATAATCGTAGGTATAGATGGGGCAATTAAAACGCACGGCAATGGCAATGGCATCTGAGGTGCGCGAATCCACCTCCACATCGTTAGCTCCATGCTGGCGGCAAACCAACTGCGAATGAAAAATGCCTTCTTCAAATTTATTTATGACCACTTCGGCAACCGAAATTTGAAAGGATTCGGCAAATGATTTAAACAAATCGTGCGTTAAGGGACGCGAGGTGGCCATATTTTCCAAAACCAAGGCAATAGCCTGAGCCTCAACACTGCCAATAATTATGGGAAGCCTTCGCTTACCGCCCACCTCACCCAGCACCAATGCATAGGCGCCGCTGGTAGTCTGACTGTATGAGATACCCGATATTTCGAGTTTAATTTTTTTCATAAGGCTTGCGTGAAGTTACAAAACTTCGCCGTGCAAAAAAATGATATTAATGATGTTGTGCTTTAAACTTTTTAATGGCCTCAGTTAGTCGCGGCACTACCTCCATGGCATCGCCTACCACCCCGTAATCGGCGGCCTTAAAAAACGGAGCATCGCCGTCTTTATTAATTACTACAATTACCTTCGATTGATTTACCCCGGCAAGATGCTGGATTGCACCTGAAATGCCCACCGCGATATACAAGTTGGGACGAATGGCGATTCCGGTTTGTCCAACATGTTCGTGATGCGGCCTCCAACCGATATCGGCCACGGGCCTGCTGCATGCTGTTGCGGCACCTAAAGATGTAGCCAATTCTTCAATAACATGCCAGTTTTCGGGTCCTTTCATTCCCCTGCCGGCCGACACAACTAAATCGGCCTCAGTGAGCGGCACTCCGCCTTTATGTTCGATGGCCTTGCGGGTTCCTTTTATTTTTGACACATATCCTGCAAGCGCCGCTGAATAGTCAACCACCTGACCGGCTGCTGCCTGAGCTTCGGGAGCCAAGGCATTAGGCATTAGCGACAACACTTTAACTGCTGTTTCAACCTTGTATTTTACAGATGCTTTACCTGAGAACACATTTTTTGAAAGCACCCAAGTATTTCCGTTCATTTCGGGCATTGAAGTAACTCCCGATACCAGAGCGGCATTCAGTTTCGCCGCTACCACCGGCGCTACAGAACGGCCGGCATAATCGTGCGTAAAAATCAACACGGAGGCTTGTGTATCGGCAGCGGCTTTAAGCATTACATGCGCCGCGGCACCTGAGTCAAATACATCACCCGAGCTGGCAACATGATGAATGTTGGCGGCTCCAAACGCTGCCAAACGCGCCACCTCGTCGGATGAGGCACTGCCCATAAGCACCACGTGTACGGACTTAGCCGTAGCACTTGCTATTTTTGATCCGTAAGAAACCGCTTCGATAGAGGCTTTGCGAACTTTTCCTTGTTGAGCCTCGGCATAAATCAGTACACTCATATTCCTATAAAACTTTTGCTTCGTTATGTAACAATTGTACTAGCTCTTCCATGTTTTCAGAAGAAACCAGTTTTACGGCCGATTTGGCTCCCGGCAGGGCAAATTTATCGGCCAATACTGCAGGAGAACCTTGTGCAGGCTCAACAATAATGGGCTTGGTACGGGCAGCCATAATTCCGCGCATGTTGGGAATGCGGGCTTCGGCCATTCCTTTTGCCGCACTAATTACAAGCGGCATTTGAATCTGAAGCACATCGATTCCGCCATCGCGTTCCACCTCTACATGTGCCTCATTACCCTGAACATCAAGCTTGCTAGCAAGCGCCACAAAAGGCACATCAAGCAAGGCTGCAATCATACCGGGTACTTCGCTGCCGTTATAATCTATGGTTTCTTTGCCGGCTAAAATCAGATCGAATCCTTTACCCTGCGTATAATGCGCAATAGCCTGAGCTACCGATGCAGCGTCTAAAGCAGCCCCATCTAAGCGAATGGCATCGTCGGCTCCTAAAGCCAGCGCTTTACGAATTACAGCCTCAGTAGCGGCATTTCCAACAGTGATAATGCTTACCGTGCCCCCCAAAGTCTCCTTGAGCTCGAGAGCGCGCACTAAAGCATACCATTCATCATAAGGATTAACGATGAACTGCACCTTATCGTCGTTGAACCGGGTATCGTTATCGATAAAAGAAATTTTAGCTGTGGTATCGGGCACCTGACTGATGCAAACAAGTATTTTCATGCAAACGGCACATTAAATTATCCGCGCAAATTTAGAAAAAAATGAGCCGCTCTGTAGGGCTAAAAATTGTTTATAAAAAATTTGGAGGTGCTGGGATGTAAATAGCGAAATGAGGTAGCTTTGAGGTTTATAAAAATTAATGATTATGGCACTGGAAATCATCGGGAAACTAGTTAAAGTTATGAACCCTGTTACGGGCGACGGAAAGAACGGCTCGTGGACAAAGCAAGAATTTGTTGTAGAAACATTTGATCAATATCCTAAAAAAGTTTGCTGTTCAGTTTGGGGCGAAAAGGTTGATGCCTTGCGTCGTTTCCAAATTGGCGATGATGTAAGGGTAAGCATTAACCTTGAGTCGCGCGAATACAACGAGCGATGGTATACCGAGGTTCGCGCATGGAAACTCGACCCGGCAGGCCA
>JBILCR010000209.1:0-4564 GCA_044353055.1 Flavobacteriales bacterium | reverse complement strand
TCCTGATCGGCTGGGCCAGTGATTCACCAAGATATGGAGCGCCGAAGCATTGGGCAAAAGTCCTTTTACATAAAGAATATCGCGCGTAGGCTTGCCCGTATCGCCCGGAATGGCTACCGGATACTTCCCACATTTAACGAACGTGAATCGTTCTTTGCGATACAATAGTCCTACATCGATGCCTCTTTTATCGGGCGAATCAAAATGCACGATGGAATAATCTGATTTTTTGAGTTCGGTATTTTGAAGCAAAAGGTCCAACACTTTACGGTTTTCTATTTCTGCAAATCCAACTATATCGGGCAAAGATCCCGAACCTAAAGCATCGATTACCTGAGCAATATGAAGCAGTTTGGTCTGCATTTTTTCTTTGTCCCAGTGGAGTTCACCTTGTGGCAAATATTCTTCATCTTCAACGTTAGCATCGTCATCCGTATCGAACAAATTCTCAACATTATAAAACATTACCCTGAAGGGTTTTTCTTTCTTTTTTGAAGATTCAAATAAAATGACACAGGCCAACATGGCCAACAATGTCGATAATCCTAAGGTGATATAACGCATATTTGAAATTGTAAAGCGCTCAAAATTAACAAATAAAATCATGTAGCCCATGCATTAAAAAGATTATAAAAACTTTTAAATACGCTTGATTTAGGCACGCTTGAAACGTAAATTGCACTGTGTCAAAAAGAGTAGTTTTAACCGGCGGGCCGGGCTTCGGAAAATCAAGTATAATAGCTGAAATAGAACAAAGAGGGTTTTATATTTTCCCCGAAGTGGCAAGGGCTCTAATTCAAAAAGTGGTTATACCAGAAGTAAGTTTGAATGCCCCTGCTTTCTACCCCGATGATTTTGCGAATAAAATAATTTCTGAGCGAATAAAGCAGTTTAATGAAGCTCCCGATGGGTGGAGCTTTTACGACAGGGCCGTTCCTGATGTTATAGGCTTTTTACGAAAGGATAAAAAGGCCATTCCTGATGAAACCCAAGATGTATGCATGAAATTACGCTATCACTCGCATGTTTTTATTACACCACCCTGGGAAGCTATTTATCAAAAAGACACCGAACGTCGCGAAGATTTTAGAGCCGCGGTTAAAGTACATAAGGCGTTAGAAGAAGTTTATACCCAACTTGGCTACACGTTAATAGCCGTACCAATGGGAAGTATAAAACAAAGGGCCGACTTTGTGCTCAAACACCTGTTACTCATTTAGTGAACATGAAGGCTGAAGCTCTAACAATATTAGAAAAACATTGGAACTATAGCGCATTCAGGCCAATGCAGCACGAAATTATTCGTTCGGTGCTGGATGGCAGAGATACCCTCGCCTTGCTGCCTACAGGCGGCGGTAAATCAATTTGCTTTCAAGTGCCGGCTTTATGTCTTGGCGGGCTTTGTCTGGTGGTTTCTCCCCTTATTGCACTCATGCAAGATCAGGTAGAGCAACTGGAACAGCGAGGAATAAGAGCGGCTATGATTAATTCATCCCTCAGTGCAGAGGATGTTGGCGTTGTTTTGGAACGTTGTGCATTGGGCGAATATTCTTTTTTATATGTTGCCCCCGAACGCCTGCAAACCGAAGCTTTTATGCGAATGGCTGCCGAACTTCCTGTTCGCCTTATTGCTGTCGATGAGGCCCATTGCGTTTCGCAGTGGGGTCACGATTTTAGGCCGGCATATTTACACATTGCCCCTATAAGAAATTACTTTGACAAAAACGTACCAGTAATTGCCCTCACGGCTTCTGCCACGGTAAAAGTTTGCACCGATATCGAAAAATATCTGGGGCTAAAAAACCCTCAAAAATTCAGCAAGTCCTTCGAACGCAAAGAGCTATGTTACATCGTGCGGCATACCGAAGACAAACTCAACCGCATTCTGGCTATTTTAGATAAGATTCCCGGAAGCAGCATCATTTATGTGCGCAACCGCAAGAAAACTCACGAAATTTCGGAGTGGCTCAACCTGCAGGGCATACCATCGCGCCCCTATCATGCCGGACTGGATTACATTACGCGCGAACTTCGACAAAAAGCATGGATTGAAGGCAATACCAGAGTTATGGTAAGCACCAACGCTTTTGGCATGGGCATCGATAAAGCCGATGTTCGAACAGTAATGCATCTCGATATTCCTGAAAGCCCAGAAGCATATTATCAGGAAGCCGGACGTGCCGGACGCGATGGCAAAAAATCCTATGCCGTTTTGCTTGTAGATCAGCAAGACTTTGAGCAAAGCGCAAAACGATTTGCACTGCAATTCCCATCATACGATGAAACTTGCGGCATTTACACAATGCTTTGCAATTATTTACAATTACCGGTGGGCGGGGGTGGAGAAATGAGCTTTGCATTCGACACCTCGTTATTTGCCGAACGCTACAGATTAAATGCGCTGAGCGTGTTTAACGCCATGCGTTTTCTTGAACGCGAAGGGTTAATCACCTTTCAAGCTCAGCCCGATCACAGGGCTCGCATAAGAGTTACCCTCTCCCGAGAAGAACTTTATGAATTTGAAGTGATGCAGCCTACAATGGAACATCTCATTCGCACTTTGCTTAGAATGTATCCGGGCATTTTAAACGAACCTGTTGCCTTTAAAGAGAGCGATTTGGCAGAAAAAACCGGGCTCCAGGAGACAGAAATCAAAAAGAAATTGAGCCTTCTCCATCAAAAAGAAGTGGTATGGTACCAGCCGGCACGATTGGTTCCCTTAGTTTTTTTCGTAGTTCCACGTCAGCATCCCGATCGTATTCCAATCTCAAAATCAGGTTATTCTAAACATATTGAAGAAGCAAGAACCCGATTTAATACCATGCAGCGCTTTGCCGAGCAAAGTGAAACGTGCCGCAGCATTTTCCTATTGGACTATTTCAATGAAAAAAATGTTGAACGCTGCGGCCAATGCGACGTTTGCCTTAGTAAGAAACCGCTCAATTTAGAGAAGTTGATTTTGAATATGCTACAAGACAAACCTCTATCAATGGATGAACTCTTGGCATTGCCTGATGCACCGCACGATACATTGATTGAGCTGGTGCGCAACCTCAGCGATAATGGGAAGGTTCTGATAGACCGCCAGGGCATGATTCATTTAAACACCCATTCCTAACGTGCCACGTTTCTTAATTCAAAGAAAAACTGAGCGATAAAAAATTCGACAGATAGTTCCGGTGTTTATTAACATTGGGGATATTCAAAATTATCATTTAAATCATATTTTAACATAACCCAGACACTTAATTTTACGTTGAATTACAAGTTTAACATTCACCCTACAAAATTTAATCGCGTGTTACAAATTCCTATCCTGCAGAAAATCCAGATTTTTGTGCGCCAGTACACCGGATTTGTTTGGATGGGCTGCGCTTCAGTTATTTATGTTTTTTGGATGTTGCTGAACGGTTATTTTAAAGCTAACGAATTATCAGAGTTTTTAATCGTAATTGGCTTATTTTACCTGTTAAACCATAGCCGCTCACTAAAGAGCAAATACGCCGATTTACTTTGGATTGGGATTACGATATATTCTGTGGGGCAGCTCTTTTCTTTTTTTAACTGGTCACTTTTCTCGGAGATTATGCTATTTGGAATTGTTTTTATGCTAATCGGCTATTCTCGGTTTTTAAATTCGTTGGAAGCTAAAACTCCTATGGATTATTATAAATTATGTTGGCTGGTGCTCAATTTATTATCGGCAGTATGGATTTCACTTGCCCTAAAACCATACTCATTTCTCACTATTTTTGTGCAGTTAAGTTTTTGGCCTATTTATTTTGTTTATTCCTTTCATGAAATGAAAAAGAAACAGCTTGAGGAAAAGGCGGGAATTTCATTAACGGGAATACACTAACTTCTTTAAGCACATGAAAGGGGCAACGCCAAAAGTCCTTATAAAAAACAGGAAAGCGAGCTTTGAATTTGAGCTGCTGCAGGAATTTAATGCCGGCATGGTGCTAACAGGAACCGAAATAAAATCAATACGCAGCGGTAAAGCCAACATTGCTGATGCCTATTGTACATTCATTCTCAACGAGCTCTATGTTCGCAACATGCATATTGAGGAATATGCACAGGGTAACATTTATAATCACGAACCTAAACGCGACCGCAAACTCATCCTACACCGAAGCGAGCTTAACAAGCTGCAAACAAAACTAAAGGACAAAGGCCTTACCATTATTCCAATTCAGCTATTTATCTCAGAAAAAGGGTATGCTAAGCTTGATATTGCTCTTTCGCGAGGTAAAAAGTTATACGATAAAAGAAGCGCGCTCAAAGAAAAACAGCTCACACGCGATCGAAACCGCGGCTCTGATGAATACTAATTTTTATCCTCCAGCAAGGGTACAAAACTGAATGAGCCATGTACATTGCTTTCCACAGAGCCGTCTGCGCTTTTATCTAAAGTATGCATGGTTTGCACCTTTCCCTCGCCCACCGGAATTACCATTCTGCCGCCAGGCTTCAGCTGATTAACTAATTCCTGAGGTACATATGGCGCTCCTGCCGTAATAATGATTTTGTCAAAAGGGCCATAAGTCGGCCAACCCAAATA
>JBILCR010000208.1:0-4572 GCA_044353055.1 Flavobacteriales bacterium | reverse complement strand
TCGAAAAACGAAGTAAAAAACGTATTCTTTTCTTTAGCGCCATTATACAAAGTAATGAGCCATGAGATGTTAAGTTTACCCCCATCGCGTATACTGGTAGTTCCAATACCGGCCAAGTTAAGCCCATTGCACGATTGATTTTCGTAAGGCGGGTTTTTGCTGCCCGCAGTACTTACCGGCTTAAAGGCGAAATTTCCGTTGGGGCAGTTTGGATAGCCAATCATTTCGAAGGGGGCCGCTGTTCCTCGACCTACGCTCACAATGGTGCCTTCGAATAAACAAAGAGAAGGGTAGAGGTAAATCGCATTCATGGTTTTTAAATTAGGCGAGGGGGGTACGTCAATCTGGTAAAAATCGCGGTGTGTCCAGTTTTTAACTTTAATGATGGTTAATGTGCATTTCGCTTTGTTTTTTAACCAGCCCTCACCATTAACCATTTGTGCGTATTCGCCAATGGTCATTCCATGAGCAATAGGCACCGAATGCAGCCCAACAAAAGTGGAATATTTTGGTTCGAGTATAGGCCCGTCTACGAAGTGTCCATTGGGATTGGGGCGATCCAGTATTATAACGGGAATATTATTTTCGGCGCATGCCTCCATAACATAGCTCATGGTGGATATATAGGTGTAGAAGCGAGCCCCAACATCCTGAATATCAAAAATTACTACATCTATTCCTTTCAGATGCTCAGATGTTGGCTTTTTATTTTCGCCATAAAGCGATACCACGGGCAATTGAGTTTGGGGATCTTTTCCGCTTGCAATACGCTCACCGGCATCGGCGGATCCTCTAAATCCATGCTCGGGGGCAAATACTTTTTGAATGGCAAATCCGCTTTTTAAAAGCGTATCCACCAAGTGTTTTCCTCCCACCAAACTGGTATGATTGGCCACAACCGCAATCTTTTTACCTCTTAACAAGGGGAAATATTCGGCCGTTTGTTCGGCGCCGGGTCGAATGGTGTTGAAGGCATCATTTTTTTCAAGGCGGGGTGAAACATTTTGCGGATTACCGCAAGATTGAAAGATGCCCGTCGAAAAAACCATAATCAGACAGCATAATTTCCTAATTTGGCTACGCCAATTAATAGGCGTTACGGTGCGATTTTCTACTTTCATTGCAAGGAGATTACTTCGGGTAAAATCTGAGGCTTCGGGTTTTTCTGCCCCTGTGGTACGTATTGCTACCGCCGGAATTGCACTGGGCATTGGGGTCATGATTATTGCGGTGGCCATAGTTAAAGGGTTTCAAAACGAAATTCGCGGAAAAGTTATCGGATTTGGCTCGCATATTCAAATTACGCAGTACGATTCCAATAAATCGTTGGAGGATACACCGTTTCAACTGAAGTCCGAACTGGTTCGGCGGCTTAAACAAAATCCGGGCCTTAAAGAGCTGCATCGCGTAGCCCGAAAACCAGGCATTGTAAAATCGGGCGATATTATCGAGGGCGTAGTATTTAAAGGCTTTGGCTACGACGATTCTCTTTCGTTTTTTAAAAAACATCTTGTCGAGGGCCGCTTGCCGAAAATGACCGACAGTACGGCTTCAAAGGAGGTTTTGATATCGCGCAGCTTAGCACGAAAATTAAATCGAACAAGCGATAGCAGCTTGGTGGTTTATTTTATTCAGGAGCCCCCAAAAACGAGGAAATTCAAAATTTCCGGAATTTATGAAACGGGTCTAGGGGATCAGGATTTTGATAAAATTTACATTGTGGGCGATATTCGTGTAATACAGCGCGTCAATAACTGGGGCACCGACACAGTTTCAGCTCTTGAGCTAGACATTAAGGATTACGGAAATTTAAAGGCATCCACAAATCAGGTGTATGATGTTATACCGCCCGATTTAACCTGTCGAAATATCGAAGAACAATACCCGCAAATTTTTGGTTGGCTCGAGGTAATCGATACCAATGTTGTCGTGGTAATTGGTTTAATGCTGGTTGTTTCGCTTATTAACATGATTACCTCGCTTTTAATTCTCATTCTTGAAAGGGTGCGGATGATTGGCGTTTTAAAAGCACTTGGAGCCAATAATATTCAAATTGCCAAAATATTTCTTATTCAGTCGGCATGGATGAACATTAAAGGTCTGCTGATAGGCAATTTGCTAGCACTTACATTTTGTGTATTGCAACAGAAATTTAAATTCATACCCCTCAATCAGGATTCATATTATTTAAATGCTGTACCTGTTGATTTAAACTGGGTCAATGTAGCCCTTCTAAATGTTGGATTTTTTTCTGTATGCATGGCCACATTAATCTTACCGGCAATGATCGTGGCGCGCTTTAAACCTTCTCAAACCATTAGGTTTGCATAAAATTAACCCGCATTATTTTTACAATTAATCAATTATTCTTTTAACTTACTAGCCTGTTTTAAAAATTATAGGCTTACCATTTATTCCGTGTATTCAAATAAGAACAGTTATTTTTTTTGTGTTTTCGTCCTGTTTTTTTGTTTCGCTACTTCATTAAAATCGCAAGTTGCAAATGATGAATGTGCCGGCGCAATTGATCTCGGTTCATTAAACGTTCCAGCCGCATGTCCATCTGGCATAGGTTCGCAAAGCACGTTTAATTTATCAACTATAGGTGCTTTAGAGGAGTATATTTGGCAGCCTTTCGTAGGGTGTCAGCCGAGCGGCTCCACCGAAATAACACCTACTGCGGATGTTTGGTATAGCTTTGTTAATCAGGGCTTAAATTTGAATTTAACGCTCACCGGGGCCATTCAAAATCCAGGCGTAGTTTTGTACGAAGAAGGATGCAATACCATAAGAGCCTGTGCATTGGGCAATAATGGAACGGTTACGCTTACCCAGTCGCAGCTCAATCCGGGGCAAACCTATTACCTCCAGATTTTTGGATCCTCAGCTGCCGACCAGGGCGACTTTACACTTACCATGTTTAATTCCAATGGTTGCGATGAATGTCTAATTGCCTCAAGTCTTACCGCCAATCCCCCTCCTATAAATGGTCGGTATGCAGGCGGCCAAACGGTAACTTTTTGTTATTCCATCACCGATTGGAATATGGTAAATACCAACTGGCTTCACGGGGTTGTCCCTGAATTCGGGATTGGTTGGGATCTTTCTACGTTCGTGCCCAACCCACCACCCGACTGCGATGGTTCGGGCGGCTCCTGGGATTGGTACAACAATATAAATACGAGCACTCCATTTAACGGAGGATATGGCGTAATGTCGGGGTTCTTTTTTGACGGAAATCCGGGTCCTGATGGCGACCCCATCAACAACTATGGCGACCGTTGCGGCAACCCTGAACCGGGAGATATGCTCGGACCTGCGCCAAGTCCAAACTGGGAATTCTGCTGGACCATTACTACCCGCGATTGTAATTCCGGACAATCGAATGATGATTTAGGGATTACAATTAACACATTTGGTGATGGCCAAACCGGCGATTGGGACGATTTGGGGTGCAACAACGATCCACTTTATTCTTTTGCCGCCGTATTAAACTGTTGTACACCACCGTTAGTACAACAAACCGATAACCTCTGCTTTGGCGCTACAAACGGTTCGGCCACCGCGAGCGGGCAAGGTACGGGGCCATTTAATTATGTTTGGAAAGACAACAATAATAACGTTTTACAAACAAGTAATGGACTAGCGGGTGACGACATTTTAAATAATCTTGCAGCTGGCGACTATACCGTTACGGTAACGGATATTGATAATGGCTGCGTACAATCGGTTTCGTTCAGCATTACCGAACCATCGCAATTACAGCTTTTGGTGAGCAGCACCGACGAAATATGCAGTCAGGATAACGGAACTGCCACTGTAACGCCTCAGGGCGGCACTGCACCGTATGATTTTTTATGGTCGGATGAAAATGGAAATCAGCTGCAATCGGTGAACAATCAGCCCGGATCAAATACACTGGCCGGACTAATGGAGGGCATTTATGGAGTAGAGGTTTCTGATCAAAATGGCTGCAATGCCGATGTTTTGGTTAATATTCAAAATCAAACGACAAACCTAGTTGCTGCAGCAAACAGCAACAATATATCGTGCTTCGGTCTCTGCGATGGTTCGGCCACCATTTCTGTAAATGGCGGGGCGGCGCCCTATGATTTTGTTTGGGTAAACGCCCAAAATGTGACCGTACATACCGATAATGATATAAACACTCCAAGCACGGCGTCAGGGTTATGTGCGGGCTCGTACACCATAAATTTTAATGATGCCAATAACTGCCAAGGTTCTGTTTCGATAGCGTTAACGGAGCCTGCAGAGTTAATTATTGCAGCGGCTCCGCAAACCATTTGCTTTGGCGAAACGGCTGATTTAACGGTTAATGTTAATGGCGGAAGTGGTTCGGGTTACACCTATACCTGGTTGCCCGCCGGTACGGGAAATACGCAAACAGTATCGGTAACACCTCAGCAAACCACTCAATATTCAGTTACTGTTACCGACGGAAGCGCCTGTTCCGAGGGGCCTCTTAATGTAACCGTTACCGTATCGCCTCCGTTATTGGTAGCGGCAAATGCCAATCCCGCAAGCATTTGTTTTGGCGAAACCACTCAAATA
>JBILCR010000207.1:0-4588 GCA_044353055.1 Flavobacteriales bacterium | reverse complement strand
CATACCCGAAGAGTCGGGAGTGTAGGTGTACCAGGTGTTTCGTGAAGGGGCGGTATGTGAACCTTGTTCAATTTCAAGCGCAGAAAAACAATCTGCACCGGGAGGGCAATTAAACTGAACCGTTTGTGATGTTGAATAATTTCCACCGCTTGCGACAGTATCTCCATCCAAAACAATGTAGTATGAACCTTGCCCATATTGACAGCAAATGCCATCGCCGGCGCTATCGTTTATTTGAAAGGTTAAACAGGTTTGAGGGGGCACACAAAGCGATGTGCCATTCGATGTGCCATTGGCCAACTGTGCTCCCGTTGCTGTGGTCAGGTTCCATGAGATTTCCTGTGGATAGGTATCGGGATTTATAATAATCTGTACCGGAATTAATCCTGCCGGGCACTGGGCTTTTACCGTTGCTGTGATTAACGTGAGCAGAACAATAAAAATAGACGATTTGCGTAAATGTTTCTTCACAAGAAATGAGTTAGAGAATCAAAGATATAAATCAAAAATTAAAATGAACAATAAATTAAAATCCAGGCGCAACGGGTTTGTTTTCAAGCAACTGTTCAATAGAGGTCAAAACATCATCTGTAAGCTTCGTCTGTAGTTCAATCGCGGCAAAATTCTCTTTCAGCTGGATGGTTTTAGATCCGCCTAAAATTACTGTACTCACATTTTTGTTTTTTAGACACCAGGCTATTGCCAGTTGAGGCAAGCTTACGCCAAGGTCGCCTGCAATGGTTTGCAAGGCCTTGGTTTTACTGATGTTATCTTCGGTTAATACACGTTCTTTAAGCCATTCAAGTCCTTCGATTCCCAATCGCGTATCGGAAGGAAAACCGCTGTTGTATTTTCCCGATAAAACACCTGAAGCCAGAGGCGACCAGATGGTTGAGCCGTAACCGAGTTCTTCGAACACGCGTTTGTACTCCAATTCAAAACGATATCTGTGAAACATATTGTATTGCGGCTGTTCCATTGTCGGAGGAATGAGGTGTTCGCGTCGGGCAATGGCAAATGCTTCTGTAATTTCTTGTGCGCTCCATTCGGAGGTGCCCCAGTAGAGAATTTTACCTTGTCGAATCAAATCGTTCATCACCCAAACCGTTTCTTCAATAGGCGTTTCGGGGTCGGGCCGATGGCAGAAATACAAATCGAGATAATCGAGCTGAAACCGTTTAAGTGCAGCATGGCAGGCTTCGAATACATGTTTTCGCGAAAGTCCGGTTTGATTGGGCTTATCGCCGCCCCAGAACACTTTACTAGAAACGAGATAGGTGTCGCGGCGCCATTCGAGCTTTTTTAGGATATTGCCCATCACGATTTCGCTTTTTCCGCGGGCATATATTTCTGCGTTATCGAAAAAATTGACGCCGTTGTCATAGGCGCAAATCATCAACTCTTCGGCAACATCGTCGCTGATTTGTTTTCCAAAAGTTAACCAAGAGCCCAAAGAAAGGGCCGAGACTTTGAGGCCCGAACGGCCCAGACGACGATATTCCATAATAAATGCTTGTTTTTACTCGATATTGTTGGTGTAAAAATACAGCATTTCTATCCCAAAGAGAACGAAGCTAAACAATACGCTCCTTTAGCGCCTTTATAACGGCTTCGGTATTGCTGTGCACGTGCAGTTTGGCATAAATGTTTTTCATGTGCGAACGCACGGTTTCGTATGAAACGTTGAGCGCATCGGCAATCATTTTGAAGCTTTTTCCTTCAACAAGGCAGGCAAGTACTTCTTTTTCTTTGGCCGTTAAGTCATAGGTATCTCGCGACTCCTGAACGGCTGTTTTCTGGAAAAGCGTAAGTACTTTTCGTGCAATTGGGCCGCTCATGGGTGAGCCGCCGTTATGCACATCGCGAATGGCTTGAACAAATTCCAATGGCGTCGCGCTTTTGATTAAATAGCCTGATGCACCTGCACAAATAGCGTTAAAAATGGAGCTGTCATCCTGAAAAATGGTTTGCATTAAAATCTGTGATTCGGGATATGTTTTCTTAAGTTCCCGAACGGCATCAATTCCACTCACTCCTGGCATTTCAATATCCATAAGCACTACATCGGCGGGTGTTTGAGCAAAAGACGCGGCTGCATTTCTAGCATGCGCATGCGCGCCAACACATTCAAGATCGGGTTCGGAGTTTACGAGAAAATAAAGACTGTCTCTTAAATGTGAGTTGTCTTCGAAGATGAGTACGCGAATTTTATTCATTTAACAAATATATTGTTCAATCGTGCTAAGTTTAATACCGCAATTGAGGGAATTAGTTAAGCGATCGGAAAGACGAAAGTGAGCTGAAGCCCTTCCCCTGGAATAGATTTTTTTTCAAAATAGCCCTTGTTTTTTTGAGCGCGTTCGAGCATGTTTTTTAAACCATTTCCTTCACGCGGCTGCTCTGAAAGCCCCAGGCCATTATCGGCAATTTCAATTCTCAGCGATTTGTTTTCGACCGATAGGCGAATGTTCAAAAGCGTTCCACCCGAGTATTTTACAGCATTGTTTACCGCTTCTTTACACACCAGAAAGATGTCGTTCCGAAGCGCAAAGGCAGGTGTCCATTCAGATAGTTTTTCTGTTGGTATAAAATTTAGGCTCATTTCGCGGGCATTGCACAATTCAAGCGATGTATTCCAAATGCGGTTTTGCAAGGATGTAAAATCTTCCATTCCCGGTTTAATTGCCCAAACTATGTCGCTCATGTTTTGAATAATTTCCCGAGCATTTTCGCTAATTTTTTGTGCTAGAGGCGTTAGTTGCGGGGCATCATGTTCGCCTTTATGACGAAGCATTTCGCTGTACAGGCGAATCGCGCTTAACGAAGCACCAACATCGTCGTGCAAATCACCTGCAATGCGATTGAGCTCTTGCTGTCGCCTCAATTCTTTGCGATTCTGAGCACGGGTGTATAACATAACAGATATGGCAATAATCGAAATCACCAGAAAAATCAATGAAACAATCAGCCAATTTCTTCGGCTAATCTGATTTTCATTCGCGAGCGTTTCTGCTTTTAGTAGAGCGATTTGCTGTTCTTTTCGGTCGGTTTCATATTCGGTTTGGAGGCGCTGAATTTCCTCGGTCTTCTGCGCTTCGGCAAGGCTATCGCGCAAAGCAATGTGTTTTTTATAAAAAGCCAATGATTGCTTGTTTTCTCCGGCAATTTCATAAACCTGGCTCCGATTTAAATGCGCCTCTGAAAGGAAGGAGTAGAGGTTATCTTTTCTAAATACCACCTCGGCGCTGTCGAGCAACCTAAGTGCGCGTTCGGGCTTTTCGATATGCGCTAAAGATATCGACATGCGCATCTGCTCATATGCAATATCGGCAGGGCTATTAATGCGGCGAAAAATGGCAAGTGCCGATACATAACTCTTGCTTGCCGGTACATACTTTTTCAAGCTTTCATAAACGCCGGCGATGTTTTCATGTGAAATCGCTTGATTGTATAAATCGTTGGTTTTGGTATAAAGGAGTAATGCGTTTTGGTGCCAGGGCCTCGCCGCTTCATATTGTTTCAAGGCAATGAATAAATTCCCCATAAGCGAATAAGCCGAGGCCAGTTCGTTTTCTTTTTTCTGTTTTTTTAAGATTTGAATCGACTTGTTTAAATAGTCGCGGCTTTTGTCGAATTGCTTAAGTTCACGGTTAATAACACTTAATGTTTGGTACGATTTGGCTATACGGAAGCTGTCGTTAACCGACTCGAAATGCCGCATTGCTTTCAGCAGATATTGTTGCGAGGAACGAAAGTCTTTACGCATGTAAAAATGTTGCGCAATATTATCGTTCACGCGCGCTGCTTGGTCAAGGTCTTTAAGTGATTCGAACAGGCGTAGCGAAAACTGATAAGACTCAAAGGCCTTATTATAGCGACCAAGCCGATGGTATGCTAATCCAGCCATGTTCATGCACGAAGCCTTATGAAAGATGTTGTTCTGAGTTTCTGCAAAAGCAATTCCCTGTTGTGCGATTTTAATAGCAGAATCGGGATTCGACTGATGTAGCAAAAATGCCAGCGCAGGATAGGCCGCCAGTTTTTCTTCTGGTGAGCCCGCTTTTAAAACACGCAATAACGAGTCGCGATTTGCATATGAGGAGAAAGAAATTGCAGTGACAAAAAACCAAATCATCACTGCACGAATTTTCCACGGCATAGAAATTTGAGTTAAAGGAGATTCGATTGAAAGATACAAATTTGGCCAACCAATTTCTGGCGAATAAAAATCATATCTTGAACCTATCCCCAAGTGCAAAAATGCTCTACCTTTGCGCAACAATTTTACGGGGAAACCTGTTTTAGTACCGATGGAAAACACCACCCTCCTAGCAACGGAGGCTACGATATTGTTTGCCGGCGACTCCGGCGACGGAATTCAGCTTACCGGCGACCAGTTTACCAACACAGCAGCGCTGCATGGGAACGATCTCAGCACCTTTCCAAACTTTCCGGCCGAGATTCGCGCTCCACAAGGAACATTGGCAGGTGTATCGGGTTTTCAAATTAAATTTGGAAGCACGGAAATATACACACCCGGCGATCAGTGCGATATGCTTGTGGTGATGAACGCAGCAGCGCTTAAGGC
>JBILCR010000206.1:0-4590 GCA_044353055.1 Flavobacteriales bacterium | reverse complement strand
ACCCGAGGTTATGCATACTGGGGCTTTTACCCATAATTTCATCGAAGGCGATTCTATTGCCTATCTGCGTTATAGTAGCTTTATGAATGCGGTTAGCAAAGAAGATTTAGATTTTATTTTAAACCGCTATAAAAATACCGAAGGGTTAATTCTGGATCTGCGCGAAAATGGTGGAGGTAACGTATTCAATATACCCATGATTATGGAGCGTTTTATCACAGAACGCACTGTAGTGGCGTATTCCAAAACTCGAAATGGTGCCAGTCATAATCAATTTTCGGAGATAGCGCCATTTTACTATAACCCACACGATGGCATCCGTTACGAAAAACCGGTTATGGTTTTGGTGGATCGGGGATCATATAGTGCTACTACATTTTTATCGCTCACTACCAAGGCCATGAGCAATGTTACTTTAGTAGGCGATACCACCGGTGGGGGAGGAGGTTTGCCAAACGGCGGGCAGCTTCCTAACGGCTGGAATTACCGATTTAGCATTACTCAGCTTTTGGATTTACAGGGTAATAATTATGCCGAAAGTGGTGTGCCGCCCGATATTTTGGCCTCATTTAATTGGAGCGATTTAAGTCGCGATGAAATATTAGACCGTGCCATCGAAGAACTACGTCAATAAGTGCATATGGAAAATAAACTAGTACATTATATTTTGGGCATTGCCGATAATAACCTCATTCTAGGGCAACGCTTAGGCGAATTATGTGGTCATGGGCCAACGCTCGAAACCGACATTGCCTTAACCAATATTAGTCTTGATTTATTTGGACAAGTGCGCAGCTATTATCAATATGCGGCAACTCTACTGGGTGATGGTGCTACAGAAGATACATTAGCATTTTTACGCAACGAGCGCGAATACCGCAACGTATTGCTGTGCGAACAAGCCAATGTCAATTTTGCTTATACCATTGGACGTCAATTTTTATTTGATCAGTATCATCTCTTGTTTTTGGAGGCTTTGGCCAGCAGCAGCGATGCTCAGCTTAAGGCTATTGCATTAAAATCAATTAAAGAGGTGAAATATCACGTTCGTTTTTCGGGCGATTGGCTGCTGCGTTTAGGCGATGGTACAGAAGAAAGCAGCGCAAAGATGCAGGAGGCCATTGACGCATTGTATGTATTTACCGACGAGCTTTTTGATATGGATGCTACGGAACTTGATCTACTTAGCGCAGGGGTGGCAGTTGACCTAAAATCTTTAAAGAATGAATATTATTCAAGAATTGACCATGAAATACGGAAAGCGGGATTAACGGTTCCCGAGGTCAAGTATTTTCAGCGAGGCGGAAAACAAGGACGTCATGGCGAACAAATGGGATATCTGTTGGCAGAAATGCAGTTTATGCAGCGCACCTATCCAAACATGACATGGTAATTTCGCTTCAACAGGAATCAATAGCGTCTCACTTAAGACCCATTTTGGAGGCAGTATCTGACCCCGAGATTCCGGTTTTATCGGTTTTGGATTTGGGCATTGTGCGCAGTGCAACTGAAGAAAATGGCGTTGTTCACGTTAAAATTACGTCTACTTACAGCGGCTGTCCGGCTACTGATGTCATCGGAAGCGATATTAAGAAGGCCCTCGAAAACGCCGGCTACACTGTAAGCATTGAGTCGGTGTTAGAGCCCGCATGGACTACCGATTGGATTAGCAATGAAGGGCGCAGAAAATTAAAGGAATATGGAATAGCTGCACCACTTGAAGAATCAGCGGATAAGGCCGTTTTATTGCAAAATGCGAGGTTGGTTCCATGTCCGCAATGTGGCAGTAAAAATACACATATGATTAGTCAGTTTGGTTCTACCGCATGTAAAGCTTTGTTTAAGTGCGACAATTGCCAGGAGCCATTTGATTATTTTAAGTGTTTACGTTGAAGTGCGATTTATTATTGAGTTATTAAAATCGGAGTGTTAGTCTTTCGTGCAATTTATTAGAGTTTATCTTTAATTTATTTCCAAATTTATCCGAAAAATAAAATTTTGGTATTTCGGTTAGCTTTAATACTGTTTCTCTTTTTGGGCCTTTCGTTTGTCAACGTTATTGCTCAGGTTGCTAATGTAGAGCGACAAGTGGATGCATATCGTTCGATTAGTGAATTACAGGATTTAAATTTGAGTCATGAACCAGGCATTTATGCCAAAAGTATTACACTATCCATCAAAGGCAATCGCGATGCCTATATTTTTGAGCTGTTGACCGAAAAAAATGTACGTGTATTTTCTGATACAATTAGTATTAAAAAGCCTTCCATTCTTAAGATTAGAAAAAAGAATATTCCTAATTCAGCTTCTTATGTAGGGTATTATCTGGCAAATTTTAGCTGTTCTTTACCTATTGTAGCCTTGGTGGTTGAAGACAGCGCATTTTTTCCACCTAACGGTATTTATGAAGGAACCGTTGAAGCATCCAATGCAGCCGAAGCTACAGCCGACGGCGAACCCACAGCCATAGTTAAAGGCAAAGCATGGGAGAAAAAGCCCATTACTGCTTATGCTCAATTTATCTTCAACCATAAGATGCAGGACGAATTGCAGCTCGATCTTAAAACCTATGGTGGAATGACTTTAGGATGGAAAGAAAAGTCGCTTCAATTATCAGCGCGAAAAGAAAAGCATGGAAGAGGGAAAATAAAGGTGAAGTTATTTGAAGATTTACCGAACCGAGAATTTCAGCATGTTGTTTTACGAACTTCGGGCAATGATCAAGGGTTAACCCGTTTAAAGGATCGCTCATTAAGTCATTTGGCTGCCGATTTAAGGCTGGATATTAAAGCCTCTCGCGCTGCAGTAATTTATATTAATGGTATATATTGGGGCATTCATAATTTAAGGGAAAAGATTAATGAAGATTATTTTAAGGAGCGCTTTAATTGGAAAGAAGGTGAGTTTATTGAATTACAGGGTTCGGGTTTTGATGATGTTGAATTTAATAAAACATTTAAATTTATTGAGAACAACGTATTTACTGATCATTTTTCAGATGAATTGAATCAAAAAATAGATATTGAGAATTTATTCAATTTTCAAATCTTCCAAACATTTATTAATAATCCCGACTATCGGGGAAATATTCGGTTTTACAAGCATAATGAAGGCTTATGGAAATGGATAGTTTATGATACCGATTTAGGATGCAATTACGATTTTATGCATCTTAATTTCATTGCTGATCGTTTAAATCCTCAGAGTCGTTACTGGTATAATCCACAATATGCCACTGTTTTAATGGAAACGATTTTAAAAAATGAAACGTTACGAAATCGGTTCATTAATCAGTATGCTTTTTTATTGTCGAGTGTATTACGCCCTGCAAATTTTCAGCAAAAAGTGGATCGAAATAAAAAACAGATCGAACCTGAGATTGAGCGTCATTTTTTGCGGAGAGGACGTATTTATTGGGAAAATCGCGAAAGTTGGGAGCAGAATATCTATACATTAAAACACTATTTTAATGATAGGTATAAAAACGTTTATACACATCTTGCTTATGCATTTAATCTTGAACCTTCATTCTTTAGACTCTCTGTAGAACAAAATTATTCTCATTTTAATGGGCTAAGCATGAACGGATCATCCTTGAGGGTAAATTCATTAGATGGTTTGTTTTTTAAGCAAATTCCTATTGAAATTGAGGCGGTTAATAGCAATCATTTATATTCTTTTGTAAAATGGAGCGACGGAAAAACACAGCGCAAACGCTTATTAGATAATACCATTAACCTAAAGGCACATTTTGCTCACAAGAAAAAATCGCCTATTAATGGGCGCATTGCATTCAGGCGATATTATGTGCACAATAATTGGAAAAACGCTCTTTTGTTTTGTACTATAATTAATAATTCTGCCGACACCATCGACTTAAAATCTATGCATCTCTATGAGGATTTGTTGGGCGATAGCATCACCTTAAATGCACAACGACTAAGTCCGGGCGAGGAATTAGTTTTTACAAATAATCCTGATTTGTTTGTAAAATTAACTGGAAATAAAAAACTTAAGATTGTTTCATTTCTCACACAGCGTTCGTTTATAAACGAGGCTCAATTCTGCCTTATAGATGCTCAAAATAAATGGGTAGATAGTTTATATTTTTCAATTTCTGATTCCATGCAAATCGATCATGCCGGCTTTTTAGTTGAAAAAATAAAGGATGAAATATCGATAAAAGAATATAAAATCAAAGAATTAAAAAAGTTGCGGTTCTCAAATCCAATAAATAAAGCTACTTTTAATAAATCTATTCTTAATGCACATTGGATTATAATAGCTTTGGTTTTTATATTAATTATAACTCTTTTTTTAGGATGGTATTTGAGATCAAAGAGGAAAAAATATGCTAGCCAAAAACAAAGTAGGGTATCTTGATTTGATTGAATAAGTTATAAAAATAGAGAATTGTGATTTATTAATGGAAAATCATCTAATAGATGATATACCGCATTTTGACCTTTTTCTCCCAATGAAACACTGTAATCATTAACATAAAGAGAAATGTGTTGGAGCATAACCTGTGGATCCATTTCCTGAGCGTGTTCAGAAACGAAACACATCGTTTGAGTGGGGTTTTCTAGC
>JBILCR010000205.1:0-4594 GCA_044353055.1 Flavobacteriales bacterium | reverse complement strand
ACAACGTTTAACGGTATATCTGCCGCACAAACCATTACAGGAACGGGAACCAATGTGACTAATTTTGCCAATCTGGTAATCAATAATAGCCAGTCGGGCGGTCAATTAACTGTAAACAATGCCATACAAGTAAACACCGATTTATCTGTATTGGATGGAAACATGGTATTGAACGGAAGTGTCGCATCGGTTAGCCGCAACGTTACCAACAATGGCATCATTAGCTCGCCTGGCGCAGGCAATCTTATTCTAAACGGAAGCGCCGGTCAGGATATATTCGGAAACGGCACTGGTGTATTTGGCTCGATGCGTATAAACAATCTTGCAGGGGTTGAAATGCGCGCTCCGATTAGCGTATTGGGAACATTAAACTTACAGGCCGGCTTGTTTTACATTAACAACCACCTACTCACTTTAGGCGAGGCGGCTAGCGTTACCGGAACATTCTCGGCTAATACCATGATTCGCACCAACGGGGTGTTGAGCGATGGTGGGGTGCGTAAAATGGTACCGGCAACGGCACAGGATTTCACCTTCCCCATCGGCGTAACCTTGAAATATACGCCAGCCCGCATCAATATTACTGCAAACACTAACACAGGATCGGTAACCCTTAAACCGGTAAATACCAAACATCCGGCTACTACCGACCCAACAGACAAAGAACTGGGCTATTACTGGAATGTTGAATCGAGTGGATTTGGCTCCGGAACAACCGTAAATCATACGTATACCTACGTTCAGGCCGATGCATTGAATGGCTTAGAAACAGCATACCGTGGTGGACGATTCTTTAACAACATTTGGGCACCTCAATTTGGAATTACGGGAAGTGTAAATTCCACTTTAAATACCATCAATTTAACCGGTGTAAATTATTTCGATGGCGATTTCACAGCAGGAGAACCCACCGAGTTCGATCAATTGCTGGTGTTTTACAGCCGTGTAACCTCAGGTAATTTCGAGGACCCCAACAGCTGGTCAACAGATCCTGTATTGCAACACAATGGCGCTGCTGCTGTTACCGCACCCAATTTCAACAGCTTTGTAATTAAAACAGGCCATACCATCAACGTAACGGCAAACAGTAAAAATTCACCCATTTCGGAAATCAATGGGACATTAAACCTGTTCAACAGTATTGGCCATAACTTTGGAGTTGTTACAGGAATTGGTGCGGTGTCATTAACGCCTACTGTAACCAACACGTATGTTTTCCCAGGAGGTAATTTCTCTGCATTTGTTGGAACCGGCGGCGGCACGATTGAATATAGTTCCTCAGCAACGGCGGCACTGCCTACACAAGCAGTGTATAACAACCTTTCCATTGTTGGTACAGGAACCAAAAACATGGCCAATGTCGACCTTCTTATTAATGGAAATCTTACCATTTCTCAGGGCAGTTTGAATAATGGCAATAACCGCAGCATCAACCTAAAAGGCAACTTCAATAATAATCAAGGAATTGCAGGTTTTAATGCAGGGAATGGCATTTTTAGCTTAACAGGTGGAACCCAAGCCATTAACGGAGCAACCCAATTTAATAGAATAACTATTAATGGTGCGGGCGTTAAAACCTTGAATGCCTCTGTAAACGTGAATACCGCACTTGTGCTTACGTCTGGAATTATATCTACCGGATTAAATCAGATAAACCTCAGCAGTGCAGCTACGGTAACGGGTGGTTCGGCAATATCGCATATCGATGGAAACTTACAGAAAGGCATAAGTACTGCAACATCGCTCAAGCAATTTGAAATTGGTGATGGAAATGTTTACACGCCAGTTGCTATTAACTTTACCGGAACAACAAACAACACCGGCAATTTAATCGTATCGACGACAAATGGCGAACATCCCAATGTATTAAGCTCATTGCTCGATCCGAACAAATCGGTAAATCGTTACTATACCATTACCAATAATGGCGTAACAGGCTTTACAGCTGCTGCAGCTACCTTCGGATTCAGCCCCTCAGATTTAGACGGTGGAGCAAACACCTCTAACTTCAAAGTGGGACGCTACGCAGGCAGCTGGAGTATGCCAACCGTGGGTGTTCGCACCGCAACTTCGACACAGGTTACGGGAATTGCAGCGTTTGGCGATTTCCAGATTGCAGAAGAATATGTGGGCGGTTTGGTATGGAACGGTACAGTAAGCGCCGATTGGAACAACCCGGCAAACTGGACCCCATCGTTTGTTCCGGGCTTGTCCGATGACGTTACCATCAGTCCTGCTACCTTCCAGCCAACCTTCTTAAGTGCAGGCAACGGATCTTGCCGTGATATTACCTTCTCTACAGGAACCAACTTAACCGTTCCAACAGGGTTTACATTAAGCGTAGCCGGCAACTGGAACGGCGCAAATACCAGCATTGGAGGCCAGGGCACCGTGCGTTTCACCTCTCCAGCCGCAGTACACTCTGGAACTACCACATTTAGTGGTGTGCTTTCGGTGGCAAGCGGTGCAAACTTAAACACCGGCGACGGCATTATGCTTAAAAACAATGCCTCGCTCATGCATGGCACAGGAACAGCAGGAGCTGGAGGAAATGTATCGGGCCGTATCATTGTTCAGCGCACAGGACAAACATCCAGCACCAGCTACAATTTCTGGTCTTCGCCCATAAGCAACGGCAACATAAGTTCGCTGGGCGGCAACCGCTACTTCTACAATCCAAACGGTGCAACAGCTAACGATTTCGAAGGTCTTCGCCAGGGTTGGACATCTGCTACAGGCGCAATGACCATTGGCCGTGGATATGCTGCTACCGGAACAGGAACCGCTAATTTCAATGGTTTTGCCAATAACGGAAACATCGCATTTGGCCCAACCACTTTAGGTACACACACTGCCTTCAACCTGGTAGGAAACCCCTATCCAAGTGCCATTTCGGCTGCGGCATTTGTTGCTGCCAACCCGAATATTACCGGATCGGCATTGTATTTCTGGGACGATGACGGCTCTGCAGGTACCGGCTTCAATGCGGCACAAGATTACGCCGTATGGAACAACCTGGGTGTAGTATCAGGGCCCAACAGCGGCACTCCCTTCACCGGAAACATCGCATCGTGCCAGTCGTTCTTCATTGAGGCCACCGCCAGCAGTTTAATACAGTTTAACAACGGCATGCGCACTACCGCGAACAATGCCTTCTTCGTAGATGAGGCCGTTCAGCGCTTGTGGATTAGCGTTACCACCGAGGCAAACGACTACAACGAAACGCTCATTGCCTTCCGCAACGATGCTACTGAGGGCGTAGACCCACAATACGACGCAAAGAAATTCCGCGGAAACGAACACATTGCACTATACAGCAAAGCCGCGGGCAGCGACCTTGCCATCCAAGCTATTCCTGAGCTAAACACCGACCGCGTTGTTCAGCTCGGATTGGAGGCTGATGCTGTAGGGCCGCAAACCCTGCGTTTGAAGCACGTGGATAACCTTCCTGAGAATGCACAGATAATTCTTGAAGATACTCGTTTGGGCATATTCCAGAATTTGCAAAACAATCCGGTATACCACTTTAGCTACGCAGGTGCCGAAGATGTAGCACGTTTCCGTCTGCATTTCATGCCGGGTGTTTTCGTAAGCACATCGTCTGAAAGCTGCGCTCAAAACGACGGTTCAATTCAACTGAACAGTCCATCGGCAACACCATGGACCTACACCATTCGCAATGCAGCAGGTTCGGTGGTAGCTAGCAGTGCTAATTTTGCAGGAACAGCAGCATTTAATGATTTGACGGGTGGCTATTACGAAGTTGAATTAAACAATGCCTTCGGAAGCATTATTCAGCAAACCGTAGAGGTTGCTGCAGGCCAAGCCGTAAGCGCTACATTAACGGCATCCGAAACCGATGTAATAGCTTCGCAATCGGCGGTTGTGTTCACAGCTGTTGCAAGCGGAGCCACAGATTACACCTGGAACTTCGGCGATGGAAGCAGTGTAAGCGGCATCAGCCAGCCTGTGCACGTGTACACCCAGCCAGGCGTTTACACGGTAACGCTTATTGCATCCAACAGCATTTGCATGGC
This sequence comes from Flavobacteriales bacterium, assembly GCA_044353055.1. Lineage (GTDB taxonomy): Bacteria > Bacteroidota > Bacteroidia > M30B66 > M30B66 > CAMCXT01. Next base: position 557 of record JBILCR010000205.1, on the reverse strand, counting down.
TCTTCAAACCATCGAAATTCGTGTGAGTGCTTCAACAACCGGCATTGCTACGCAGCAAACCGAGATGTTTAGCATATTCCCGAATCCTGCAGAAGATTTCACCCTGGTGCAGTTAAGTTTACCCGAAGCAGAGAGCAACCTGCGCATGGATGTCTTGGATATGAGCGGCCGCGTTGTAATGTCGCGCTCGTTCAACCAAGTGGCCAAAGAAACACAACTCGAGATCGATCTTTCGGGCATCAAGGCTGGAGTGTACCAGTTGCTCGTTCGCGGCGATAAATTTAGTACGGCAAGCCGTTTCACAAAGGCCGATTAAGCAACGTGTAAATTATAAACAAGAGCCGGTGGATGCATATTCACCGGCTTTTTTGTTTTGGGTGGTTTTGGCCGGCCGTCGTTTGGTGTTTCCATCATTAAACAAACGTGGTTTACGGCGCCGCGCTTTACGCTCATAGTGCCACAGCGTTTTACTCTGTGGCAGCTATCCGCTTCAATCGCTGCCGGTGTGCAAAATATTAGCGACACAACACCTCCTGATCTGTTAATTAATAATATGC
>JBILCR010000204.1:0-4603 GCA_044353055.1 Flavobacteriales bacterium | reverse complement strand
TTCACGAATCCATTATTTACACGATCTAAAAAACTCATTGTCCCACACAATACAATACTTCTGATTACCCCTATTTCAGTAGGTTTTCCAAAGGCCATTCTTATGCATCCGGTGGTCCAAACCATTCCTCTATATCGCGTCGTTCTTTTTTGGTTGGGCGTCCTGAACCACGCGGGCGTTGTACAAATCGATGTTTTTTCAACAATGCAATCGATCGGTATTCTTCTTCAGGCGTGAGATCGCACAGGTATTGAGTTACCGCCGAAGCCGCTACCCTACCCTTTGGAAAATCTAGTACTTTAAGAGTTCTGTTTAGTTCGCCAATCTGGACGCTGTATTCCTCTCCTGCCTTAGCTTCCTTCGAAGGTTTACACGCATCGTTATTGTGCTTTACCTTACCCCCTTTTATAGCCTCTGCGGCCAAAGTGCGTGTTTTAAATATTCGTACCGACCACAAATATTTGTCGAGGCGCATAATTAACTTAAACCCTTCCTGTTGATTTTCCAGTTTGATACAGAAGCTTGCGTGGTGCTTTCTGGATTTTGTTTTGCTTGAGTATGTACCCTGTGATAGGCAGAAAATAGCGCGGCTGTGATGATTTCGTCATCACTTGGCTTACGTTCTAAAAGTACCGGCTGATAATGATCGCGAATAAAATGCGTGTCGAAATTACCGCTTGTAAACGCGGGATGTTCCATCACAAAACGGCAAAATGCAAGGGTGTTTTTAACTCCAACAATCACATAATCGTCAATAGCTCGAATCATGCCTCGTATCGCTTCTTCGCGATTGGCGGCATGAACAATGAGTTTGCTCAACATGGGGTCGTAATAAATAGGAATGTTCATGCCCTCTTCGAAACCTCCATCCACTCTAACACCGTTTCCTTGTGGCAAACGATATACATTGAGCGTTCCAATATCAGGAAGGAAATTATTTTCAGGATCTTCGGCATATACCCTAATCTCAATGGCATGACCGTTAATATGAAGCTCATCTTGTGTGAAGGATAACTTTTCGCCCCGTGCCACACGAATTTGCTCTTTCACCAAATCTTTTCCCGTAATCATTTCAGTTACAGGATGCTCTACCTGCAAGCGTGTATTCATTTCCAGAAAATAGAAATTATGGTTTTCGTCGAGTAAAAATTCAACAGTACCCGCACCCGAATAATGGCAAGCCAGCGCCACACGCACAGCACATTCGCCCATCTCTTTGCGCAGCTTGGGTGTAAGCACCGACGATGGCGCCTCTTCTACTACCTTTTGATGGCGCCGTTGCACCGAACATTCGCGTTCAAAAAGGTAAACACAATTGCCGTGATTATCGGCCATTACCTGAATTTCAATATGGCGCGGCGACGCAACATAACGTTCAATAAATACAGATCCGTCCCCAAAGGCCGATGTGGCTTCGGATATGGCAAGCTGGAGTTGCTCGTGAAAATCTTCAGATTGATGCACAATGCGCATACCTTTTCCTCCACCTCCTGCCGATGCTTTTATAAGTATCGGAAAACCAATACCCTGAGCCACCTCACGCGCCTCATCGGCATTGATAATGGCCTCGTCGGTACCAGGTACCAATGGAATATTATACGCTTTTGCAGTGGCTTTTGCCGAAAGTTTTGAGCCCATCATGTCCATAGCGTATGGACTCGGCCCAATAAACGTAATGCCTGCATCAGCCACCGCTTGGGCAAAAACAGCATTTTCAGACAAAAAGCCATATCCGGGATGTATTCCATCAACTCCCAAACTTTTAGCAGCTGCAATTATTTTATCGCCGCATAGGTAGGACTGATTGGATGGAGCGGGACCAATACATACTGCTTCGTCGGCATATCGAACATGCGGAGCCAAGCGATCGGCCTCTGAATACACTGCAACGGTTTTAATGCCCATTTCACGGGCCGAACGCATAACGCGTAATGCGATTTCGCCGCGATTGGCAACTAAAATCTTTTTCAAGGATCTCTAAAGTTTTATGATTCTTAAGGTTGCCGACTGAAGGTCGTTCACGTAACGAAGCGTATAAACACCTGCAGGCAATTGCTGAAGGTCGAGTACCGAACTTTTTTGGATGGTTTCACGCAACACCGTTTTGCCTGAAGCATCCATCAAATCAATAAGTACCTTGCTATCGGTATTAAGCTCTAAGTGGAGCATTTGCCCCGTAGGATTGGGATAGCATTTTAGCAATGGCATCATCACGGCATTATTCATAGACAATGTTGTAACGATGAAATTTGACGAGGATGAAGTGCAGCCGTTGGCTAATGTAGCCGAAACAGAATAGGTTCCATTTTCCTGAGGAACGAGCTGATTTTGATTGGCTCCTGCAACGGGAGATCCGTTAAAGAACCACTGTATGGTTCCGATAGCATCAGTAGTAAGAATTAAATTGCTTTCTGTGATAGCAGGAACCGGAGGCGCATCCAAAACAGTAATATATGCAACTTGCTGAAGTGTGTCGCTAAACTGTGCATTCGAAGCTACCAAATTTACCTCATACGTACCGGGTGTATTATAAAGGATAAAAGGATTTAAATCTGATGAACTTGTAGGAATTCCGCCCTCGAAATTCCAGTTAAACAAGGTAGCATTCTCACTTTGATTGCTGAATTGCACTCGCTCGCCAACACAAACAGTGGCTGTAGGTACGGTAAACTGGGCAACCACAGGATTAGAAATCGGTGTGGTACAATTGCCCGCAACACGCACATTATCGATGTAAATATTGTTGCCACTTGCGTTGTACGCTTCAAAACGAACCAAAAGATCCTCTATGCCATCGTAGGCTGATAAATCCAGTTCGAGGCACGCAATACCCACCGTTCCTGCAGTGCACCAATCATCGGCGTTTTGGGGAACAAAATCTGCGGCCAGAATTCCTGCTGTGGCCAGAACATTAAAGGTAGCATTAATGGGATCGGGGCGCTTCAAAAGCCGCACCCATGTTGCTCCACCATTGGAACTCACAAAAACCGATAAGGTATCTTTCACCGAGTTGGTTCCTGAGGCACGACGACGGTGCGCATGTTCGAAGGTTAAGGTATTATTTGATGTTTGAGAAAGATCGATGGGCGGACTTGTTAAATAATCAACCTGTCCAATTCTATTTTGGTTGTTATATATATTAATACCAACTGATTGATTGCCTGGCAAAGAGCCCCCTGTGGTGTACATTTGCCATGTATTGGCATTATCAGGATTTTCGACCGACCATGCCCCTAATCCGTTTTCGAACGTCTCGTTAAACACCTGAAGCAGGCCTGTGTTGTTAATCTGGACGTAATTGCTGAGAATAAGCGTATCGGTTCCGAAACTGTTTGTGGCTATTAATCGCACGGTGTAATCGCCAAAATTATTGTACGTCACCGTTGGTTCTTCATCAGTTGAACTGGCCGGCGAGCCCCCCGGAAACTCCCAAATGAAACTCTCTGCGTTGGAGCTTGAAATATTATTGAAGCTCACTTGTAAACCCGGACACCCTGTACGTCCCTGCGCATTGAAATTGGCATTGGGCGGAGCTTCTGAATTGCACACATAATTTTGTACTTCGAGGAGAGCTCCATGCGCATTTAAACGTCGGCTGCCGTTTACCTGTGTGGCAAAAGACGGAATTTGGTCGGCACCATTAAGCAGATTATCGCGCATGAGCAAAGCGATGTCTGAAGGATTTGCTTTGTAATCACTTATTAATACGTCACATGCTGCGGCATACATTAACGCTATGGTTCCGGCTACGTGAGGCGTTGACATTGAAGTGCCGGTAAGATTCGCATACCCCGAATTAGTAACGGTGTTGTAAACGCCCGTTCCGGGCGATGCAATATCAATGGTTTCGAGTCCATATCCCGCAGAACCATTTTTAACATCGGAGCTGGTACTGTTTGTTACCGAAATGAGGAATAATGATGAACATGCAGTAGGCATATCGCCGGTTTGGTCGATATTATAATTGGCGTTTGCCGTGGCACCCGCGCTCAAAATACCATACGCTCCCAAAGTATCATAAAATGCACACCAAATGGGATAATCTGCAGGATCGGCCTGATCAACCCCAAAAGATGAATTGGTCGACACCACAAAAGCACCTTTCTCGCCATTGGTTTCGTCGTACAGCATGCGCATTTCTGCAGCATACGCATAAGCCGCAACTACTGTAGCTTCGTTACCCGATGAACCTGCGATGGCTAATACTTTTGCATTCCAATTTACTCCAGCTACCCCAATTGCGTTGTCGCCACGGGCACTTATAATACCGGAAACGTGTGTGCCGTGCTGATCCGATGGAATGTTTCCATCGTCACCATAAGCATCCCAGCCATTTACATCATCCACGTATCCATTATTATCATCATCAACATTATTGCCGGGTATTTCATTTAAATTCCTAAAGAAATTTGCCGCTAAATCAGGATGATTGAGCTGAAAACCGCCGTCTATAACTGCGGCTACGATGGTATCGCCCAAAACGGTTAAGCCTCCAGTGGTAATATCCCAGGCCAATTCAGCATCGATATCGGCACCTGCTACTCCTCCGTTTTGCCCGGTATTGTTTAACGACCATTGTTGCGGATACGAAGCATCGTCGGGA
>JBILCR010000203.1:0-4610 GCA_044353055.1 Flavobacteriales bacterium | reverse complement strand
ATGGGGGGCCTGCTTCCATCACTCGATGATGCGTTAAAGACAGAGTCCATATTAAGTAACATGCGCACGTTCGTTTTGCAATTGAGCGAGTTAAGTAAACTATCTGGCATGCATCTCGACGGAAGCTTTTGGGAGCATAATCCGGTTTCATCCTCATATCCTGCGAGTATTGCATACCATGCTGTTAAATTAAGTGTACCCGAAGCAGCGGGGAGCTATTTGCGCACCTTACGCGAGATGCTGTACACCGAAAGTAAAGATATTAGTCAACTCGATTGGCTTGAGGAAGCGGCTATCCGCAATCATATTAACCGAGATGATTTTCATTCGAAATTAAACAATGGTAGCGCAGAAATGGCGTTTCGAGGTGACCTCCAGTTGAAGGCAGATCTCGGTGTACGGCGGTTTCCGACCTTAATATTTGAAAATGAGGACGGTCATCGCATAGTTGAAGATCAGGCATTTAAGTCTCTCCACGGTTTACAAATCTTGGAACGCTGGAACGAAATCATGTGTGACTTATTAAAAATGTCCACGCCTGCTCTTGCATCTGCAAGCGATTCGGTTCAAATTTCTACACTACTAAGTGAATTTGACAGCTTAACTACTTCAGAGTTAGCTGTGATCCTCGGAAAATCTGAAGCAGATACCCTTCAACTAATGGAATCATCGCTTCAGGGTGGTCTTGTTCAATGTGAAAAGCATCTTGACTTATGTATTTGGCGTAAAAACGAAAGTGCCTTACGGTGGAAACAAACCGAATTGGGTTTAAATAATACAGCCATTGTTGGTGCAGGCATTGCGGGATTGGCACTATCAATAGGGTTTAGCAAAATCGGAATAAAGCATACCCTTTACGAGCGGGCAAAATCTAATGCAGGAAGCGGCTTTGGATTTTTAATCCTTGAAAATGGATTCAGGGCCTTGGAGTTTTTAGGACTGAAAACAAAATTCCTCAAAGCTGCTAATCCGATTTGCTATTACAAAGCGATTGCCCCCGATGGAAGTTTACTGCGTTACGAAGCGCTCGAAAAAAGTTATGCCATTAGCCGGCACGATTTTCTTGAGATCTTAAATACTGAAATAAACCAGGAGCAAATACAATATGAAAAAGCAATTAGCGGGATTGAGCAAACCAAATTTTCAGTTAATGCCCGCTTTGCAGAGGAATCCGAAAAACAGTTCGATGCCCTATTTGCCTGCGATGGGTTTCATTCAGAAGTCCGATCTAATGTGATGCCCGAATTCAAACCTGCAATAACTTCCGAAAAAGAACTGGTATGTTTGGTTGATGCGCATATTTCGGATTTCCGATTAATAGAATTCACCAAAATCATTGACACACAGCAGCGCTGTAATACTGGTGTTGTGCCGCTTCGTAATGGGAAAATACTCTGGTTTATGCAGCTCAATGATGCAGTATTCCCTTTGATAGATAAAGACAGTCATTCGCTTTACCAGCTTGCCTGTGAAATTAGTGCTTCATATCCGGCATCGGTGCGCGAATTAATTCATGTCAAAAGTAAGAACGTTCCCATTTATTTCTGGAATTCGCATCGAATGGATCTGATGCACACGTTTCACCGCGAGAATGTTTGTTTTTTGGGTGATGCTGCACATCCCTTGCTGGCATTTACAAGTCAGGGAGCGAACTCGGCGCTCGAAGATGCGGTTACATTAGCCTCTTTATTGGGAAATGCTGGGACAAAAGAAAATTTGAACGATGTTTTTTCGACTTACTATTCGAAGCGAAAAGACTTTATTTCAGCATACATCCAACAAGGCGATGCGATGCTGCAGGAATTCCTTTCCTTCGGTACACAGGGCGCCAAAACCATTCCACTTGCGATTCATTAATTTATGCACCCATTATTTTCCAACGAATCCGTCAAGGCAGAGGTATTAAAACGAAGAGCGTTTAATTACCGATGGGCCATTCATCCTGCCGATGTAATTCCGCTTACCGCTGCAGACCCCGATTTCCCTGTATGCCCTGAAGTTACAGAAGCGCTTTACGCATATTTATCGGAGGGTTATTTTTCTTATGGGCGACCCGATGGCGATAGGGAGTTTAAATTGGCTGTTGCTTCATGGTACACACGAAGAAAAAATGCTGGCGTTTCCGAGCACTTAATTTTGCCGGTGAACAGCGCGGCTTATGGTTTATTTGTGTGTGCCAAGTTCATTTGTACCCCCGGTGACGAGGTGTTGATTCCTGATCCGGTTGACTTTCTCTTTCGCAAATCGATAGAGCATGCTGGCGGAGTTGCTGTTCCATGCGCTATTGAAAGCGAAACGGCGGCATTCGATTTTGAGATGCTTGAACAAAAGATAAACTCGCGTACCAAAGCTATTTTCATATGCAATCCCAACAATCCACTAGGACGTGCACTAACCAAAGATGAACTCAACCGAATTATTCAGTTCGCTCAGAGACATGCGCTATGGATAGTGTCGGATGAGATTTGGGCCGATATCGACTACGATAATTCCTGCACGAGTATTTTAGACCGAAGCCTCGAAGCATATAACAAAAAACTAGTGGTTTCGGGCTTATCCAAAAACTTTGCCCTTGCGGGCTTGCGCATTGGCTATATAATCGCTCCAGATGAACATGTTTTTAGTGATGTGTTGAACCATAGCCTGCATCAAACAACAGCGTTCGGGATACCGCTCATTTGCCAAATTGGCGGAACTGCGGCACTCAATAAAGGCGAATATTGGCTCGATGCCTTTATACAACATCTTGCAAAAATGCGCGACAAGACAAACCGCTTTATCGAGAGCTGCAGCTTTTTGGAGCCCCGAAATACTCAATGTACGTACCTCGCATTTCCGAGACTAAAAATAGAAAATGCCGATGCCGCCGATACCGTGGCTCGAATACTGGAATTAAGCAAAGTCGCGCTGGTGCCGGGTGGAAAAGATTGGTTCGAATCTAAATCTGAAGGGCATATTCGCATTTGCTTTTCAACTTCAGAAGCTATTCTCGATGAAGCATTCGCGCGTATCAAATCAATTGAACACGTGCTAGTTTAAAATAACCGCGCTTGGGGTATCCATTCATGAATAATCAAATAAAGCAGGGCAGTAAATTAACTTCCGATAACAAGCTATAGATGATAGTTAATTCGATATTTCAAAAAGATAAATACCGATTGGGTGGGCGAATGGAGTGGCGAAAAATCTCCGAGGTTAAAAATTAGCTCCTCCAGAATTCCACTATCGGAGGAGAATACATCAGCGTGTCGTTTTGATTCGGCAAGACAGAGTATGTTGGTTCTCTGTGCGATGGTGACCCCAGATTTAATAATACATTATCTCGAAATGAGATAATTAAAAAGTGAAGCCTCGAGCTACACTTAGCACTTAAACTAATGAATAAAATGCGATGAGGCCTCTGGAGGGACCTATCTACTCCTCTTGTTCATGAATAAAGGCCCTCTCAGCAGAGGTGCTTTCAAAAACGTGGGTTAAAATTTCCTTTTCGATCGCGTCGAACGGCACCTTACGCCTTGCCATCATCCGCTCTGCGGTTTCTGCGGCCTGCAAAAGACGGTATTCGTTAAACCCTTGTGGTCCGCCCCAGGCAAACGATGGAATAAAATTGGGCGGAAACCCTGCTCCAAAAATATTGGCCGAAACCCCCACCACTGTGCCGGTATTGAACATTGTATTGATGCCGCATTTGCTGTGGTCGCCCATCATTAATCCGCAGAACTGGAGGCCGGTATCGGTCATATTTTGTTGGGCATAGTCCCAAAGTTTTACCGTAGCATAGTTGTTTTTTAAATTAGAAGTATTTGTATCGGCACCTAAGTTGCACCATTCGCCAATAACCGAATTTCCCAAAAAGCCGTCGTGGCCTTTGTTGGAATAGCCTTGAATAACGCAATTGCTGATTTCACCGCCTATGCGCGAGTGTGGCCCTATGGTTGTAGGTCCATAAATTTTACTGCCCATCTTAACCGATGCTCCTTCAAGTAATGCAAAACCACCACGAATAAGCGAGCCCTCCCAAATCTCTGCTTGCTTTCCAATATAAACGGGCCCTTCGAGAGAATTAATAACCGACGCACAAATCTGAGCACCTTCTTCAATAAAAATTTGTGATCCAATGAGTGTATTGCCCTGAGGCATTGCGGCACTTTTACGCCCGGCGGTTAATCGCTCAAAATCGCGTTTCAACTCTTGACCGTTAAGCATAAAAATATCCCAAGTATTTTTGATTTCCGAAAACGCTGCGCGGTATTCAACTGTATTGTACGCGTCCACATCGAGTGAAAGCTTCTCTTCAGGGGCGATGGCCGCCAAAAGCCTCCCATGAGCCACAAGCGCATCGCCACGCTTTAAACTTTTTAATGCGTTTATTATGTCTTTATCGGGCAAAAGACTTCCTGAAATAAGCATATTTAAACTGCCCGTAACACATCTGAATTTATGCTGTAAATAATCCTGCGTAAGAAACGAAACATGAGTGCTTAAATCCATGTTCCACTTCTCGGCAACAGTTAAAATTCCGATGCGAAGTGCTGCTTGCGGCCGCGTATAGGTAAAGGGGAGCAGATGCTGATGTCTTTCGTTATCGAATACGACGTAATTCATGCTTC
>JBILCR010000202.1:0-4646 GCA_044353055.1 Flavobacteriales bacterium | reverse complement strand
CGGTTTTGCTTCATTAATAGGCGCGTATCCGGGACCCTTACAAAAGAAAATTTGGTTTATCCCCTTAGGAATAATATTTATCGGTTTGATAAATGTGGCGCGCGTGCTAGCCCTAACAACTTCGGTTTATAAATCGGGAGGCTTTGTTCAAATGGAGGAACATGATCTCTTCAATAACATTATTTACATTTTCATATTCCTGCTTTGGCTTGCTTGGGTTAAGCTGCTTAACAAAAAACAACTTTAAACTCTTCGATCAAGTTCAAATTGAGCCTTACTAAATTTCCTTAGTCGCTCTCTAACCTCTTCCATATCAGAGGGAATTTCTGAATCGAAAAAATGGCGCTCACCTGTTTTTGGATGTATAAAACCCAAGGATTTTGCGTGTAAGGCATGACGGGGCAAAATCCCAAAACAGTTTTCGATAAATTTAGCATAGGATCCACTTTTTAACCCTCTCAAAACCGCATCGCCACCATATGTATCGTCATTAAATAGCGTATGCCCGATATGCTTTAAATGAACTCTAATTTGATGCGTCCGTCCCGTTTCAAGGCGGCACTCAATCCAGGTTAAATACCCAAAGCGTTCTAACACCTTGTAGTGGGTAACTGCATGTTTACCCTGTGATCCATCGGCATACACTGCGAATACCTTTCGATCGCGAACATCACGCCCAATATGTCCTGTTATTGTCCCCTCGTCCTGAGCCACATTTCCCCAAACCAAGGCTTGATAGGTGCGCTCAGTTGTACGATCAAAAAATTGACGAGCCAAATGCGCAAGAGCATATTCGCTCTTTGCTAATACCATAATACCTGAGGTGTTTTTATCGAGACGATGAACCAGCCCGGGCCTAGGGTCGTTTTGACTGTATATGGGCACATGCTGAAAGTGATGCATCAAAGCGTTCACGAGGGTTCCGCTGTAATTGCCATAACCGGGATGTACCACTAATCCGGCCTGTTTATTAATAACAATAACGGTATCGTCTTCGAAAACGATATCCAAAGGTATGGGTTCGGGTTTTAATTCGATTTCGCGCGGTGGTCGTGCAAATACTATGGTAACTATGTCGCCCGGCTTAACCCGATAATTTGATTTAACAGGCTTTCCGTTTACGTGTATATTTCCAGTATCGGCAGCTGCCTGAATACGTGTTCGCGATGTTTTCTCAAGTCTGTTCTGTAAATACTTATCAATCCGTAGCAGCTCCTGGCCTTTATCAACCTGGGCACGGTAATGTTCAAACAGTTCATCACCTTCTGCAGTTTGATCGGCTTCTGACCCCTGCAGCTCCTCGTCATTCCACTCGTTGTCCATCAATTGGTTTTGATAAAACGTATGGTCTGAGGCAAGCCTCGCTTCGACATCACACGCATAAAATACATCCCCTTTGGCAAGTCATTTACCGAAATAGGTTCATTGCCAAAAGTAACACCTGTTTTAACCGACTTTCCAGACACATCCCAAATACTCCAATTAAAAAGATCAGATTCAGATGATTTTATTTGAATTACATCGGTGGCAGGATTGGGAAACAAAAGGACGTCATTTTCAGCAGCGGATAAGGATAAATTGCCTGTTGGCAATATATATGGATAGCGAAATACAGGGCGCATCATGAGCGTTCCGGCCGCAGAAGTATACGGATACCAATTCCCATCTAAATTGTAATAAATTCTGTTGCTATTATCGAAATTCAAATCGAACCCTACATTAAGCTCTGCAGAATTGAGCTGAGCCCACCCTATATAATACGTGCCCGCCTGAAGGGGTAAGGGGGTATCCAGCGTGTAGGTATAGAATACATTTAGTCCTTGATGATCGGGATAAGTAATTTCTTTTTCGAGCAAGATGGTACCGGGCTCATTGCTGCCCGCTGACCATATCATTAGATAGAAACTTTGACCGTTATTGGTATTGAGGGTTCTGTTGAAATAAAACTGTACTGCCTTTAGTGTATCGGCCACCCAACTCTCAAAACGTTGCGCCGCAAAGCCTCCCGATGGACTATTGATATTTAGTCTTGCCTCAGCCGAACCATCATCCAATGCATAGTAATTGCTGAAAATTTGATCATATTTTAAAGAGTCGTTTGGTGCATAGTCATCATCAATACCCTCTAAAAAGTATTGAAGATGATACACTGTTGTTTCAGTACCCGGATCTTCATAAAAATACTTAACCGACTCGTTCAAAACATATTCATTTCTATAGGCAACAGGGCCCTGAGGATCAGAAAGTACCGAGTCAACTTTTTCACCTAAAGCATTGTAATAATCAAATCCATAGGCAATATTATCCGACCCAAGCTTTAAGGATGTAATTGAAAGATTGAAAAACTCGATCATGTTTTCTACCCTGTCGGGAATGAAATGCCAGAGAGGAACCGATTGATAAAAATCAATTAAACTGCTGGCAGGATATAAAAATGAATAGTCGTTAAAAAGAGTATCCACTTTACTTCTGCCTGGAGCAAATTTTATATAGTCGATATGCCAATTATCCCAACTGCCGTTTAACTGAGCAAAATTTCGAAACCTGAACTGAAAGCCATCTAATAAGTGGGATGAATCAATTACGGGAACTATGGCCTGGCTGAACGGACGCATATTTTGCGGATAATCTTCGCCTTTTACGCCCCAAACTCTCGTCCATATAGAATCTGATGGACTGTAAAACTCAAGAATGAGAGAGTCAATAAATTCTGGAAAATTACCTCTGCCGCCCGGCTGATAAAAAAAGCTGATGTATAGAGAGTCGGCCGCAGTATAAGGCATCAAAAAAGGCTTAGAGGTTAGTGTATCGGCATCTCCGTTAACATTACTATTTTGGTAAGGCAAACCGGCAGCATTAGTACCATCCAGCGTAGCCACTCCAATACTTGGAGGAAGCACGGGAAGAGTGCCATTAACCGTTGCAGATTGGTCCAACCAATTTTCGGGATTAGGTGCAGAAGATCCCTTAGAAAAATCTTCAAAGAAAGGCAGCGCTAATAATTCCTCCGAAAAACGTGAGTTTTTTGAAGGCGCATGCGTTACATTGTGCCGCGGAAGCGAAAATGGAGGCTCTACCTTCAAGCCCTGAGCATAAGTCCATGCACTGGTAAACATGGATAGCAGAATAAAAAACAAGCTACTCTTCTTCATCCGGTGCAGTAATTTTAGCTTTTTTACTTCTCCATTTTGAGGCATCCTGCGTGAGCCAAATATCAATAAATGATCCTACTTCAATCTCCTCAAGCTCATTTACCTCAGGTATTTGCTGAAATACACGGGCAGATGCCGTGTCGGTGATTGAACCCTCGTATTGAACCACGCCTAGTGTAAGGCCATCCTCCAATAAAAACGCTCTTACCTCATCTAGTGTTTTACCCAATAAATCGGGGATAAATACTTTGGGGGTTTCGCCTCTTCCCAAAACCAAATCTATAGAAGAACCTTTATCAATAAGGGTTTCTTTGCGAATGGGTTTCCCCTTATACAGCTGCTTCATGATAGGAGGCAATCCTTCAACATAAATTAAGTTACCCACCTTCAATCCAATCGTTTCAAGCATTGCCGTAGCCTGCCTTAGCGATAAATTAACCACATCGGGCATTTTTACCTGCTGCGTTTTTATGCAATTGACAATCAGATAAACTTCCCTACCGGTTTTAACTTTGGCTCCTGGAAGTGGATTCTGTTCGATAACCGTACCACGCGGTTTTGAAGTATCATAAATAGAATCCGTGATTAAATACTCAACATCATAGGAATCTATAAATGTGTCTAAATCTTTGGTATAGACACCAACAAAATTAGGCACCTTAGTTTCGGACCCGAAACGGCTGTAAAACTTCAAAAACCACAAAAAAGCGAGTACCGAAAGCACGGAGACCGCCAGTGCCGCCGAAACATGCAGCCAAAATTTACGGGTTTTCAAAAATTCCCAAAAGGTCATATTACAGGATGTACCCGATTATGTTGTAGGGTATCTTCTGCAAAAGTCATGATTTTTTCGATAAAGTCATACGGTTTATACCCATTGATCGCACATTGATGAAAAATACACGTGGCGGGCGTCATGCCGGGAAGTGAATTAACCTCGATAAAAATTACTTCGGTACGCTCCTGTTCAAACACGCGTACAAAGGCATCAATGCGGCAATAACCTTGAACATTGAGTGCACGAGCTGCGCGTTCCAACTCTGTTTTAACTTTATTGGAAATACGCTGACGTGCAGCCGCATCGCCTGCATAACGTGCGGGTGTTATGTTTTGGCCCTGGCCTGCAAGGAATTTTTCTTCGAGCGACAACACCTCGCCTTCCGAAAGCGCTTCCGATGCTTCGAAAACCTCGTAACGGATTGTTCCGTCGGCCTCGAGATGCGTTACCATGCCTCCAGTAATTTCGAGGAACTTAGGTGCCCCATTCGCTTGAATAAGCGACTCCACTAAAAACTGATGTTTTGATGGAAACTCTTCCTTCGGTTTAATCTTCAACCGCTCCGATGCCTCGACATCCAAAGCCTCAACATGCCTGAATATCAGCTTCGTGAAAGCCTTAAAATCTTCATCGTTATGCAACTTCTTCACCGCCGAGGAGCAGCCGTCGTCAACCGGCTTGGCGATAAGCGGATACCCTATCGAACGGGCATGCAT
>JBILCR010000010.1:0-15589 GCA_044353055.1 Flavobacteriales bacterium | reverse complement strand
GATTAAGCGCTATTAACAATTTCTTCATACAGCAAGATTACCTAAAAAATCAAAAATAATTAGAGCGTGAAAAGCATTTATTTCACAAAATATTCAGACTATTGTGTTGAAAATAGAGTTGATCAATTGCTTCAAAGCTGTTTGTTTCATTTATACTGCGATGAATTCAGATTACACAATAAAAAATAATGCACAAAGCAGGGAGTCGGATGATATCCTGGTGGAAAAAGGCCACCAGATTCATCTCGTGATTTTAGCTATAGTTGCTGCTTTTTCGGTATTTTATTGCGGTGTCAATTTTGTTTTGGATAATGCGCTTCAGGCAATTGTGTGCATCTGTTTATTGCCGCATACATTTATAGCCTATCTCATTTATAAAAAGGGATATAAGGCGCTGTCGAAAATTGTGAATCTGTTTGTTGTAGTTACTGCAATAGCGTTAATATCATTTATAGCAGGAAAAGACACTTTTGTGTTGGTTTTTATTATTCCTGTTCTTATGAGCACGCTTATTGTTTTTCAGGGCTCTGAGCGTAAAATGGGGTATGTCTTGGCGGTAATTGTATTTGCAATTTACCTCTGCGTACTCGTATCCGATTTTCGATTGGGTCCAGTAATTGAACTTAGCCGAGAGCAGCTAGAAGTAGAATGGATCATGAATTTGAGTGGAGCTGTTGTGGTGGCATGTTTTGAATTGGTGGTGGTTTTATTGATAAGTAAGCGAATTCAGGATAGTTTGTTGGTTCAAAAGCTGGATGTGATGTCCAATAATGAAAAATTATCCAATACTATTGCCTCACGCGATAAATTGATATCGATACTCTCGCACGACCTACGCAGTCCATTTATTTTAATTAGCTCGGGCCTAAAAATGGTCGAAAGTCAATTAGAGGCATCGGATCAAAAAGTGTTGGTAAATGAGCTTAAGAACAGATCTGAATTGGCGCTTGGACTTTTAGACAATATTCTACTCTGGTCCAAAAATCAGGCTGATACCCTGCAATTCAAACCAGAAAAGTTAGCCCTAAGCGATATTCGAAAAATGACCAATAACCTGCTGCTATTGCAGGGAGTTAAGCAACTCGATTTTGAAATACGCATGCCTGCTCAAGGATTTGTGCAAGCAGATAGGAACATGCTGGATTTTATTTTACGCAATTTAATTTCGAATGCGGTTAAATTCACCCCCGATAAAGGCCGCATTCTAATTCAGGTTGAGGAGCGGAATGACACGTATCGTTTTCTGGTACGCGATTCGGGTGTGGGGATTTCGCCTGATCGCTTAGAGAAAATTAAAAAAGGAGTGTCATTTACCACATTAGGAACGGCCTACGAAAAAGGTCATGGTATTGGATTAAATGTAATTACCGATTTTTTGCATCGGCACCATTCCTTTCTTGAGGTAGATTCAACCGTGGGTAAGGGTACCGATTTTTCGTTTATCCTGAATAAGGAACTTAAGGTTGAGGAATAAAAAAATGATTAATTCGCACTACAGGTGTTCGATTCGAAGTGCTGTCGCGCTCGATAATTAATTCGTTTTTTTTGCGGATTTGCAAATCGCCGTAAGCGTAATTCTGTTTGTTTTCTTTAGATGGAATAAAACTTAGTCGATATTCTGAGGTTGAATCAACGGGGCTAAAATGCAAGGTAATTAGTGCGCTGTCGCCATAAATATGAAAACTTTCAAAGGAGTTAACGCCGCCTAGCTCTTCGGTTGATTTTCCAACTTTTTCAAAACATAGAGCTGTTTTAAGAAGATGCAACGATTTCGAATGCACAAATACCGAGGCTTCGTATAGTGTTCCCAATTTAAGCGATCCGGGTTTAATCGTCATAAGTTCAATCACATCAAATGCACGCGCTTTTTTCTTTTCTGGAGCGTAACGAATGGTGCGAATGGTATTGAAAGTGTCTTTCATGTTCAAATTGAGGGCCTCCATAAGCGCGCTGTCGGAGCCGCTTTTCAGCACGTTCTTTAATTTAAAAAAGGCCTCATTTTCTTTTTGAATATCAATGATATGAGGATACGCTTTTAGATACCAGTTATGCTGATAGTCGGGCCATGGATCGGTTTTTAACACGTAAAGACGCGTGTTTTCAGGAAAGTCGTTTAATACGTTTCGCTCAACAAAATCGGGTGAGAAAAGCGAAAGAATGCTAAATGTTTCATCAAAAGAAACCCTCGGATTAGAGGAGCATACTAAAGGTTTACCGCTCCACATTGCGGCACTGTAAGCCATATTGCGCGCATTGTTGGAACAATTTACGTAGAAATAATCGGTGCCAAAATGGAAAAACGGAAAGGTAACCCATGCCGCCGACTCTTTACAGTCGTTGCTTTTCAATAGGGGTAATATTTTAAATGGGTCGCTGCGGGTTAAGAAGTTGACATTTTTTTGCGCTTTTTCCGCAGTTCCTGTTTGAGGAATCCAGCCTTCGGCAATAAACAATCCGAAACAAACAACAGGCAATAAAAATGCCCCGTATGTGGTGTAACGCTTGATTAAAAACTCCGTGAAACGACTTAACTGAACATGCGCGAAGGGAACTAGAGTAAAGTAAAAAATCCAAGCAAAGCGGCCGGGAGCTCTAAATTGTTCCACAAAAGGCAGCTTTTCGAGGAGCCATTCCAAATTAAGGTAAAAAGGAAATCCAAACGAAAAAGTTAAAATGATCAGTGAGGCAGGAAAGAGGATGTTCCAAATGGAGGAATTACGAAGGTTTACCTTCCTCCATTTAATCATACTATAGATTAGGTAGCACAATGTGATACACATGGTGGCCAATCCTACATAAGCAGCGCCCTCCCACTGTTGGCCTTTAACCTTGATAATCTGACACATAAAATGCCTGAAAGGCGGCAGTGCCGAAACAAAAATATTTTCAATCCCTGAGGTGAAAATCAAGAAACCCACAGATTTATCGGGGCGGTTAGGGTGTGTGTCGGTGAGTTTTATAAAAATCAGGTAGCATAGTGGGGCCAAAATTCCAACTGCCAGATAGTAGAGATGTTTCTTTTCCCATTTTTTTTGAATGCCGCACCAAAGCAAACCTGCGAATCCCATGCAAAACGGCAGGAGCGAAATCATCATTCCATAATAGGGATGCAAAAAGAAAATGATAAATAGGTAAGAAAAAAGCAATACCGTATTCTTTACACTGGCCTTTTCCCAAACACGAATAATGAGCAAAAGCGCCAGCGGTATAACCCATACATGGCTCAAGGCAAAATGACCTAAAACGCGGAACAAATTAGGTTGCAACCATACCATGGCACAAGCTCCCAGCGCAGCCACAAAGGGTATGCATTTTAGTTTTACTAGTAACTCGTAAAGCACAAAAACCCCTGCGATTTGCGAGAAAAGTAATATCAAATTTAGTGTGCCTACCGGATATTGCTGTACCCAGGGTATCCAGCCAAGGAGTAGCGATACTATCGGATGTCCGTCGGTAAAGCAAACATGTTCGCCATAAGGGTAATTAGAACCGCCAAAATGCAGCCAATTAGCATCGTATTTTACATGCCAAGTAAAGGTGAAGTAGTTTTTAACAGCATCGCCTTCTGATCCAAACAGAAAGTGGTCGGGCGCTATCAGAACCGGACCATACAATATAACAAGTACAGCAAATGATAGTGCTAATGCGGCCCAACGCCAATTTTTATGATACGCCCAATGTTCTTTATTCAAGGTGTTTTCTGGCAAAGGTTGGAGGTGAAACGTGATGCGGTAAAAATCTTTAAACGTTAATATTAAAATTGTCGCTGTCCATACCTACCGGAAATTGAGTTCTGTAGTCGTGCAGCGCTGCATAATTGAGCGTTATAAGTTCCACTCTGTCGCCGTAACGCTCGGTACGCGAAATTTTTTCCCCAACATAATCAAGTACGGCCGAATCACCCGAATAATTGATGCCGTTTGCATCGCTTCCAATGCGGTTTACTCCAATGGTATAGCATTGGTTTTCGATGGCACGAGCCATCAATAACGATTTCCATGCATGGGCCCTTTTTTCGGGCCAGTTGGCAATATAGAGCAGCAAATCGTATTCGAAATCGTTATTTTGATAACGGTTGCGCGACCATACCGGAAATCTCAGGTCGTAACAGATTAGCGGACAAATGCGCCACCCCTTATATTCAAGAACCAATCGACTTTTTCCAGCAGTATAGTGTTTATCCTCTCCGGCCATTCTAAACAAATGCCGTTTGTCGTAAGAATAGAACGTGCCGTTGGGCAGCATCCAAATAAGGCGGTTATGGAACGCATGGCCCTCTTTAACAATGATAGATCCCACAACAGCGGCTTGGAACTTTTCGGCCTTTGCATGCATCCATTCCAAGGTTGGTCCCGAAGTATTTTCGGCCCAGCGTGCAGCATTCATGGTAAAGCCCGTTGTAAACATCTCGGGAAGCACAATAATATCGGTGTTTCCGGTAATCTGATCCAATCGAGACGCAAACCAATGGCGGTTTTCGTCGGGACTCTCCCAAATAATTTTACTTTGTACGATGCTTATATTTAGTTGATTGTTCATAGTTTCATAAGTAGCGCTGCTGCCTTTTCAATTTCCTCGTTGTTTTTGGCAAAGCAAAATCTAAGGTGCGAACTTTTAGTTTTTTTATGGTAGAATACAGAAATGGGTATGCTCGCAACGCCGTATTCGCGGGTAAGGCGCACGGCAAAATCGGTATCGGGTTCATCCGAAATGGGGGAGTAGTCGAGAAGTTGAAAGTAAGTACCTGCTGTTGGTTTTAATTTAAACTTGGTTTGGCGAAAAACTTCTACGAAAAAATCTCTTTTTGCCTCATAAAATAAAGGCAGACCTTCGTAGTGTTCTTTCGTTTGTAGATACTCGGCAAGGGCGTATTGAATGGGCGTATTGCTCGAAAATACCAGAAACTGGTGCACCTTTCTAAATTCCTGCATAAGGTTTTCGGGGCCTACGCAGTACCCCATTTTCCATCCTGTAGTATGAAATGTCTTTCCAAACGAAGATATTACGAGCGATCGTTCGGTAAGTTTGGGGTATCGCAAAACACTCTGATGCCATTGCTTGTCGAAAATAATGTGTTCGTAAACTTCGTCGCTTAGAATTACGATGTCGGTTTTATGAACCAGTTTTTCGAGTTGCTGCATATCGGCAGCACTCCAAACACTGCCGCTGGGATTGTGCGGGGTATTAATAAGGATGAGTCGCGTTCGTGGACTAATAAGCTTTCTGAATTCACTCCAGTTAATGCTGTAGTCGAGTGCATTTAGCTGAAAAAAAACAGGCGTACCGCCTGCCAGTTCAACAGCCGGTGCGTAGGAGTCGTAGGCCGGCTCAATAATAATAACTTCATCGCCTTCTCTAACCAGTGCGGCAATGGCGGTAAATAGGCCTTGTGTAGCTCCCGATGTTACGGTAATTTCGGTTTCGGGATCGAACGAAACGCCGTAAAGTGCGGATGTTTTTTCGGCTATTGCTGCGCGAAGCTCATAAACGCCGGGCATAGGAGCGTATTGATTAAGCCCTTTGCGCATGTATTTTTCGACCAGCGAAATAAGTTCGGGCGAGCCATCAAATCCCGGAAAACCTTGTGATAGGTTGATGGCCTGGCATTCATGGGCAAGCTTCGACATCACCGAAAATATGGAAGTCTTAACTGCCGGAAGCTTGGAATTCACCATCGAAGGGAAACGGGGCATACAATTCGAGTTTTTAAGCACCGTAAAATTAAGTGATGGAAGTTATTTATAAGCATAAAGCCGTAAATTTGATGCCTTAAAACGTAAAAATGATCGTTGATAAAAACTCCGTGGTATCGGTTTCGTACCTCTTAACCGTAAGCACCAATAATTTCGAAACCGAAGAAACCGTTGAGGAAACTTCAGAAGGCAATCCCTTTACTTTTTTATTTGGATCGGGCGGTCTGCTCGAAGAATTTGAAGGCAACCTTAAGGGCCTTTCTGCCGGTTCGTCGTTTGATTTTAAAATAACTGCTGCCAACGGTTACGGGTTGTCCAATAAAGAAAATATTGTGCGTATTCCGCTTCAGGCATTTGTGGCTCCCGGCGAAGAGCTGGATAGCGAGATGGTGGCTCCTGGCAACTTTTTACCCATGGTGGATGATCAGGGCAACCATATGCAGGGATTGGTACTTGAAGTAGGAGCTGAGTTTGTAACGATGGATTTTAATCATCCGCTGGCCGATAAAGATCTTCGTTTCCAGGGTTCGGTACTCGAAATTCGTGGGGCTACTGCCGAAGAAATTGCACATGGTCATGTACACGGACCGGGAGGGCATGAGCACTAGGCCAAGCCGTTATTTCTAAAAAAGGCTTAGGATTGATTTAAGGCTTTGAATAAATCTAAGCTTGAGGTCTATTGGTTTCGTCCAGAATTTTTGCAAGAACTTTAGTTTGCTCCTCTCGGGTAAACTGTAACGCATAGTTTTGGTTTGCATTTTCAACTGCTTCGCGTTTTTCCAGAAAAGCGTTAAAGTGCTGTTCTAAAACTTCGAGTGCTTCTGAGCAATTATTGGCAATGAAGCCCAAATCATAAGGCCCAAAGGTTTCATCGAGCACGTCGGCATCTCCGGGGCAAATCAATACGGGTTTACCTAAACCGAGGTATTCGTATATTTTACTAGATGGAATTCCTTTGGTGTCGCGGTGCGAAACCATCAGTAAAAGATGAGATTTTGCCTGCATGCTTAAAACTTCTGAACGCGGAATGCGTGGACTCATCCACACCACGTCTTCATAACCTTTCATGTACGATTCAACCCGTGCGGCAACATCCTTTAAAAAAAGGATGCCCGGAAAACGCAGTTTTAGGGCGCCGCGATGCTTGGGGTACTTGTCAACCAAGAGTTTAAATGCCTCCAATACCACCTCAATTTGTTGTGAGGGATATAGCATTCCGTTGTACAACACGGTAAACTCATCAAAAGGTTCGAGGTTTCGATACTGCGTATAGTCGTCAGGAAAGAACCCATTCTGTACCACATAACCGCGGACACCGGTGAAGGCCGAAATTTTATCGGCATAATGTTTCGAAACCGTTGTGATGCAGCTTGCCGTTCCGATGTATTTTTTTTCGCTTCGGCATTCGAGTTTTCGTAAAAATGCATCGAGCGGCCCGCGCGAATGGTTTATAGTAGAGGTGTTCCAATCGTCGCGATAATCGGCAATCCAGGGCAATCCATATTTACGGTGTAGGAGGTAGCCGAATCGAAACAGTTCGAAGGGGTTTCCCGATACGATAACTGCGGCAACATCATGGTTCTGCGATAGGTATTCGTCGGCAAACTGATATAAATTAGAGAACGGGATAAATGATGTGCTGTAATGATGGCCAATCAGTTCGAGTAGTGAAAGCGCTTTACGAATAAAAACAAACTTTGATTTCCCATAACGCGAATACAAACGGTCGCGTAAGTTTCCTTTAAAGGGCAAATAGTAGGCGGTATAGTCCTCGTTTTTTTGGGTAATGAGTTCGGTGCCCGACACATGATGCATATCTTCGGGGCCATTTACTATCTGATCCCAATTGCGCGTTACGATTACAGGTTCATATCCAAATTTTTTCAAATATTGGGCCCAGCCCAAACTGCGTTGCCCTGCAGTTAAATTGCAAGGCGGATAAAAATAGGTGAGTATGAGCACTTTTTTCATGTGCCGTGCTCAAATAGTGAAAGGAAATTGGTTCCGTTTGAACGCACGGAATAATGGTCCTCTATTTTCTTGCGTGTTTCCTTGGCCATGCTTTGAAGTAAGGGGCGGTTGTTTATCAATTCGATCAGATGTGTTTTCCACGCTAATGGTGTTGCACAAATAAATCCATTAATACCGTGGTCAACAATTTGGGTGTTAACGCCCACGGGCGATACCAGCGCCGGAATACCCAGTGCCATGTATTGCAATGCCTTAAATCCACATTTTCCGTTTGCCCATTTATCGTTTACCAAAGGCATTATACCTACATTAAACGTTAGTAGGTCATCGATTTCTGAGTCTTTTTCCCATTTTTTAAAAACCATGGATTTAAGTTCAAACTCAGGCTTTATGTCAGAAATAACTTTAAAGATAAATTGATGCTCACGTTCAAGCTCCTGCAGCACAGGTATAATTTCGTTGATGTATCGTATGGTAGAATGGCTTCCGGTCCAGCCAATTATAAATTCTTGGCCATGCTGGTCTTTTACCCTATTGTGATAATTTTCGGTGTCAATGGTGGTGGGGTTATAAACCACGTTTTGGGTATAGTTTGCAGCAAATTGGCATAGGTAATGGTTGCCGCAAGAAACCTTCCACGAATAGCGGCAGATGTGTTTTACATTACCGTACCCTTTTAGAAAAGAGAAAAAGCTATTGGCCTCGGAATAATTCGGAATCCAAATGGCATCGTCAAAATCGTAGATGATTTTTTTACGGAGAATACGTCCGGCTATAAACTCAAAAAAAGGAACACCTACCGGACAGGCTTCGCGATGAATAAATATGAAATCATATGTTCTTAGTTTGAAAAGGAGCGCAATGCGTCGCATTATTCCTTTTAAGATACCCGATGCTTTTAACAAAAATCGCCCGGGCTGGTATAGAATTCCCCAAATTTCGTCTGTTATAAAGGGAATGCAGTCAAAACGATAGTTGTTTGCTCTAAGTAAATCGTAGTATTGTTCGAACCTAAAACGCTGGCTGGGCGCTTTTCCGGTAGGGTAGGGTACCACAAACAGAATTTTCATGCCGTTCATTTTCGAAAATTATTCGATGATATTGACTTCCCGCTCAAGTTCGATGGCAAATTTTGAGTAGATGTCCGAAACAATATCTTCGGATAAATTCCAGATTTCTTTACCCGTAGCTTTTCCATAATTAACCAATACCAATGCCTGCTTTTCATGTACCCCGGCATCGCCGTGGCGTACGCCTTTCCATCCGGCTTTTTCAATAAGCCATCCGGCTGCAAGTTTTATGCGTTCATTCCCTGCATTATGTTGAGGCATTTCCGGAAACCGACTAAGAAGTTCGTTGGCTCTGTCTTTTGAAATTACCGGATTTTTAAAGAAACTGCCCGCATTGCCTAACAGCAGCGGATCGGGTAATTTGCTTCTTCGGATGGCGCTAACGGCTTCGCTCACCGCCTGAATGCTTGGGGTTTGAACGTGCATTTTTTCCAGCTCTTTGCGAATATCGCCATAATCTAAATGCAGGGTATGGTGTTGTCGCGTGAGTTTAAAGGTGACGTCCAAAATGATATACCTGTTTTTGTATTCCTGCTTAAAAACACTTTCTCTATAACCGAAGCGGCATTCGGCATTCGAAAATGTTCTGATGCTTCCATCTTCGATACAATAGGCACGAAGTGAATGAAAAACATCCTTTATTTCAACACCGTATGCTCCAATATTTTGCATCGGACTAGCACCAACGCGACCGGGTATTAACGAGAGATTTTCGAGTCCCCCCCAATTATGCTTAAGGCATTCCAAAACAAATGGATGCCACTCTTCGCCGGCACCCACATTTACATAAACATGCTCATTGGTTTCGTCTATTTTATGGATGCCTCTAATCTCGTTCTTCCAAATCCAGCCCTTTGGGGCGTTTATAAACAATATATTGGATCCCCCACCGAGCACCAGCGCAGGTGGTAGGGCATTGTTTTGGCGTATGGCATTAAGTTCATCAACAGAATTAAACGAGGCTACATATCCTTGAAGATCAATTCCAAACGTGTTGAAATTTCGTAACGAAACGGTTCCTAATACGCTCATATTCCTTACAAACCTAAATAAAGCAATGCTGTAAGGGGTGTTTTGCCATCAGTTTTTTTACACGCTTAACTAACATTCACTTTATTTTCAACGAGCTTATTTAGCGGATGTTTGCGAATAATTAGGCTTATTGCAAGACCTAAAACAAGACAAATAATGAGCGATACCAAAAAGTAATTTACCAAATACGCTGCAGTGGTATAGGCTTCCTTTATCTCGCTTTCTTTTATTAATTGTGCTTCAATATCTATTTGAGCCGAACGGATAATTTTTAATTCATGATCCATTCGAATGGTTAGAAAATTTGGATTAATGACTGAAATATATAGCCAAACAAAAAATATGTGGGTAATTAAAGTAGATGGAATAAACACCAAATTGGCTTTGATGCATTGCAGCAAGCTGATGCTTCCGTTTAAAACTTTATCGCGTTTGCGTGATAGTAAAATAAAAATACCTCCCATCGGTAAAACGATGATGAGCCAAAAAATAAAGGCGCGATAATCCAGGTTTTTATCATGTAGCCCCAGAGCCTTTTCCATCAGAAGCCAGAGAAAGCCGCTAAATCCAACTGCTATAGCTGTTTTAATTTCGGTGTTATAGGAATTCATCGATGGGCAATTTACAAATTTATCTATTTATTGGCGTGGTTGGGGGCAATCTTCTAATTTAGCGGTGTGCGTGTTATTCTTACCGTTAGTAATGATCTTGCAAGCGACCAGCGGGTGCGTAAAATGTGTCTTACACTGGTGCAGAAAGGATATGAAGTATTCGTGATTGGACGAAGGTTGGCACACAGCGCCGATTATAATCCCGGCTCCTATGCGGCGCACCGAATGAAATTAATGTTTAACCGCGGCCCTTTATTTTATGCAGAGCTTAACATTCGATTTTTCATTTTTCTACTTTTTAAAAAAGCTGATGTTATCCACGCAAACGATTTGGACACACTATTGCCTGCGTGGTTAGTGGCAACGATCCGTAGAAAAAAGTTGGTTTACGATACGCACGAGTATTTTACCGGAGTGCCTGAACTACAAAATAGGCCATTTACACGTAAGGTGTGGAAATCCATCGAGCGGTTTATTCTGCCCCGTTTACCTTATGTAATAACGGTAAATGATTCTATTGCCAGGCTTTATGAAAAAGAATACGGTTTATCCAAAATTCATGTTATTCGAAATATTCCTGTGGCTCAAACCGAAATTATTCCTGCATCGCCGGCCATGTTGGGTCGATTGCCCGAAAATACCTTTAGATTGATCATTCAGGGTAACGGAATAAACATGGATCGCGGCGCCGAAGAAGCTGTTGAAGCGATGCAATGGTTAAACGACTGTTGTTTGATCATTGCCGGATCGGGCGATGTATTGCCCCTTTTGCATCGGAAAGTTGAAGCGCTCCAGTTGCAGAAACGGGTTATTTTTTTTGAAAAAATGCCGTATGCCCAATTGATGGGACTTACCGCAATGTGTCACCTTGGATTGAGTCTGGATAAAGACACCAATATAAATTACAAGCTGAGTTTGCCCAATAAATTATTCGACTATTTAAGAGCGGGAATACCGGTATTATCGAGCAACCTGCCCGAGCTACGTAATATTATTGAGTCGTATAACGTGGGCTGGTTGTTAGAAGAGGTTGCACCTAGAGTACTTGCTGATAAAATTCAGTTTATTGTATCAGACCTTTCGGGCTATAAAAGTGTGAAAAGTACTATTTCGGAGGCCGCAAAACAGCTTTGTTGGGAAAATGAGGTACTATCATTAAAACACATTTATAAGGATATCCCTTGATACCTATGATCTGATTTGCGGGCTGGGGAATTCGCTCGTAATCTTGAAATAAAATTTGGAATTTCATTTTTTTTTATAATTTTAATACGCTGGAGTTTATCATTTAATTATTTAAAAATAAGCTTCATCAATGGCTTCAAGGTTTTCGTGAAATTCCGAGCCAGATATTGAAACTTGAAATTGGATTGTTATGGCAGTTAGACCAATTAATTTCATGCCGAAGCTTTTATTAAAGCCGATTCTCGGATTTTCGATGCCTCGATTTTTGTCATCAGAAATGAGGGATGTTTCTGCCGATAAGGGAAAACATAAACCCAAAGACGAAGTGCTGCCGATTACGGCAAATGATGCCCATGTATTCTGGTTTATCGATGATGATCCTTTAAATAATTACATAAATAGCCGAACAGTAAATTATCATTTTCCTAAAGTAAGCAGTCGTATTTTTGAAGACGCCGGCCTGGCCATCGAAAAAATTATAAAACCCGATGAACGCTTGCCTACGGTAATATTTTTAGATATAAATATGCCTCAAACAAACGGATGGGAATTTTTAGATCAGCTTAACGAAATATCCATTCCATCGCATATTTATATTTTATCGTCATCTATTGATCCATCCGACCATAAAAAAGCCATGTCATACAAGATGGTGAAAGGCTTTTATTCAAAACCGCTTGAGAAGGAAATGATCGATAAAGTTATTTCTAACCTGCTCGCGCATTAGTGGTTATATTTTTCTGGTATAAATTTATTGACGGCTCCTAAATTAAGCGAGTCTGCAACATTAAAGGTTAAATCAAATCGATTCGTCTTTGAATTCACACCTACGCTAGTCCGCGCACAAATACCCCAAAAAACTCAAGCATTTCGCCTCAAATGACACAAACTCCAATTAAAAAAAATTTTTGCATACATTGAGGTATTAGGGTTTTCATTGCAATCGCAACCCACTTGATTTAGAATACAACTCAATATTTACAAGGCATAGAATGTTATTATAGTTTTGACTACTTATGCAGCGAAATATAAAATGTGCTGCCTAATGCAGGCGTACTTTCTACCCAAATTTTTCCGTTGTGTTTATCGGCAATTTTCTTGCACACAGCAAGTCCAATGCCTGTGCCCGAGTATTCTGTTTTATTGTGTAAGCGTTTGAACGGAAGGTATATCAAATCAAACGACTTAGAATCGATTCCAATGCCATTATCTTTCACCGAAAGAATATGGTGTGTTTCGGTTTCGGTGCATTCAAAATGAATGGTGGGTATGGGTTTGTCGTTATATTTAAGGGCATTCGATAATAAATTGTCTAAAATCTGCTGAATCAGCGAGCGAATGCCTTTTACTTCATGAAGATGTCCGACACTAATTTGGGCGTTGCGTTCGCGTATTAACTGCTGGTACACGAGCAGTGTTTCACGCAGCATTTCTTTAAGCGAGAGGTTTGTGAAATCATCCTCATTGGTTCCTACCCGCGAATAGGTAAGGAGGTCTTGTATGAGCCGTTTCATGCGTTCGGCGCCGTCTAAAGCAAAGTTTATGTAGTGTTCCGAACGTTCGTTAAGCGTTATTTCTTTGCTGTTTAAGAGCAATTTCATGAACGATGAAATCATTCTCAGCGGTTCCTGTAAATCATGCGAAACTATGTAGGCAAACTGCTCAAGTTCTTTGTTAAAGCCCAATAGCTGTTGCGCCCGATGCTGCAAGGCGTCGTTAAGTTGGATTAGGGTTTCCTCACTTCGTTTGAGTGCCGTAATGTCTTGCATGGTTCCAATAAGTCTAACGGCATTACCCAGATCATTATACAGTAAAATGCCCCGATCCAAAATATGTTTGTAGGTGTTATCGGCACCACGATACTGATACTCTTCGTTCCAGATTTTTTCTTTTTTTAATATAGCAGCATGACGGTTATTTAAGATTCGGTGAAGGTCGCTGGGATGCACGAAAGATGCCCAATGCTCTGAATTTAGTTGAGTTTTTTCAACGGCATGCCCGGTTAATTTTGTAAAAGAATCTCCCCAGTCATAACTGTCGTTAGCAATATCATAGTCATATATAGCGTCATGAGTAGCCTCACGCAACAATCTAAATCGCTCGTTTTGATTACGCAATTCCTCGTCATACAAAATTCTTAACGTGAGATCTTTGCCGGCCGCATGAATAAGCCCTTCCTGATGGTTTGCACAAAGGCTCCATTCCAACCACATTCTTTTTCCGTCGGCATTTTTAATTACATTTTCGGTATTTACCTCATCTTCGTTTTGAAGTTTTTGAAATGCCGAAAGGCTCGACTCTACGTATTCGTCATCAATCCAATTAAAAAACGAGCTGCCGATAATTTCGTTATTGGGTTTTCCCAAAAGTTTGGCAAATCGGTCATTGAGTTTATAAATGCGGCCGCTTTGATCGAGAATGCACAAAAAATCGGGCACCAGTTCAAAAATTCGATCGGCTTCATAGGCAATTCGGCGGCTTTCGATTTGAACGCCCAGTCGTTCGGCGAGTAGGCGAATTAGTCTAACGGCCCGTAGTTCATCATTAAAAGTCTGACCGGCAAAAAATACCAGAGTGGCCACGTGATTGTCGCCCGAATAAACCGGGATAGCCAAACACGCGTTGAGGCCACTTTCTAAAGCGAGTTGACGCCTAGAAAAATTATCTTCAATAAATAGGTTTATGATTTGTCCGCGTGCTTTGCCTGCTCTGTGCGGTGCGGTAAACTCCAGAGGAATTTCAAGCGTAGTGGAAAAATCGCAGAAGCGCTTCAGGCTGTTATCTTGAGGCGCCGAAATGGCGAATATCTTTTCAGTTTTACGCAAATAATCGTGCAGCCAGCACTCCCCAATATCGGCCCCTATTTCGAAACGCATTGCGTCCAACAATTGGGTTAAGCTTGCCCTTAAATCATTGTTTTTAAGCATAGCGTCCAACATCCGATTAACGGTTTCGCTGGCGGCTTCCTCACTGCGTTCGAGCGTGAGGTCTTGAGCAAAACAAATGACCGCAGTTTCGTTTATGTCGTTTTTGCAGGGATAAGCGGTTATTGACCACTTTCGATCCGTTCCGTTGCGTGTATTGATATTCAGCTCTATAGAACGTGTATGCCCTTGCAGGCATTCGCGCAAGGTATCGGATGCCTTACTTAAAGAAGCTTCATTTAAAAGAATATTCAATCCACGATAATGCAATTCTTCTAACGAATATCCGCTTAATTGACTGCAACGTTTATTTACAAAAAATAATTTCCCCAAGCGGTCTATGCCAAAAACAGGCTGTGGGCTATCATCGAGTTCAAAGAGGTAATTGCTTTGTATTACTTTAAACTGGGGCTCAATGCTTAGCCTTTCATAGCCTGTTTCTTTAGTCCAAATAATGAGGCTTTTCTCTAAACGGTCAATCCTGCTAAGCTGGAATTTTTGCCATTCTTTTTGGGCAGCTGCGGTATGCGAAAAAACATCTAGGGTTAAAACCTCGGGTTCGTTTAATTGTGCTTCAATTTTATGGAGTAAAGCTTCATTTCCTTCGAGGCCCAATAGTTCTGAGTAATGGGTACCTGTTACCTGCTGCTTTTCTTTACCCATGGCTTTGCAAAAAGCCTGGTTAATAAAAGCAATGTTGCCGCTATGCTTTTCGGTAATAAATACCGGGGCGGGCAGTTGATCTAAAATAGTTTCAAAGTCGTATGACTGATGCGAACTGTTGTACATAAATGACTAATCCTCGTTGTCTCTTTTTTTATCTCCAGTTCCCAGCATGGCATTTAGTATTGAATTGGCGAATGAAACCACTAAACTAAAAAGTAGAGCCCACCAAAAATTGTCTACGCTAAACGCATCCAACAAATGGTCAGCCACTAAAATAATTAAGGCGTTAATTACCAGCAGAAACAGGCCAAATGTAAAGAGGGTAACCGGTATAGTTAAAATAAGAAGTATGGGCTTAAGAAAGGTATTCAGAAAGGAGAGCACAAGCGCTACAAGCAAGGCCGATAGCGTATTTCCCAAATGCACTCCGTCTAAAA
>JBILCR010000009.1:0-15644 GCA_044353055.1 Flavobacteriales bacterium | reverse complement strand
GCTTATTTTATGGGTACTCCTTTTCGCTTCAGCAGAAAGTGTTGCGCAAACGTTCCCCGAAAAAAGTGCCCCGCCCCGTTTAGTCAACGACTTTGCAAACATTTTGTCAATTGAAGAAGAGCGTGCACTTGAGAAAAAACTTGTGGCGTTCGACGACAGCACCAGTTCGCAAATTAGTATTGTAGCCTTGCCAGAACTGGAGGGAGAGCCCGCTTCATCGTATGCCCCTAAGCTGGCCGAAGCCTGGGGAGTTGGCAATAAACAACGTAACAATGGTATTTTGATTTTGGTTTCGATGGCCAATCCACGCGAAGTGTTTATTGCCACCGGATATGGCGTGGAAGAGTTTATTACCGATGGGCTTACAAAGCGTATAATTAATGAACATGTTTTACCCGCATTCAAACAGCAGCATTATTATGACGGACTAAACACTGCATCCGATGATTTAATGCAGCTTTTAAAAGGCACCTTCAAAGGCTTCGAAAAGAAAAAATCTAAAAGCATTCCGGGGGGATTGGTTGTTTTTGCCATCGTGATGGTGGTTGTTTTTGCCTCCCGTGGCAATCGCGGTGGCGGATATCGCACATACGGTCGGCCCGGCTGGAGCGGTTTCCCTGTTGCAGGAGGAGGATGGCATTCGGGCGGGAGCCACGGTGGCGGCGGGGGATTTGGAGGATTTGGAGGCGGAAGTTTTGGAGGCGGTGGAGCAGGTGGTTCCTGGTAATGGCATAATTTTTAGTTTTGCTTTTCAATTGTATATTTAAACACGCTTAAATCAGACAACGCTATGAAAAAGTTTTTTGTGTTAGGATTATTAGTGCTTGGGCAGCTCGTGCTAAACGCTCAAGCAAATAAAGGAATTGAATTTGTTGACGGCTGGTGCCTTATGAAAAAAGGCGATACCCTACGCGGCAAGATTTGTATTGAGAATACCAAAACCGGCGAGCGTTTCGAAAAAATAATGTTTATCGACTCAAAAGATGCCGGAGCCACTAAAAAACGTTATGGAATAGAAAAAATTTCATCCTTTGGAGCGCAGGAAAAAGTATATGATTTCGTAACGCTTGATGAGGGAATTGCCCCTTTTGTAATGGAGCGTGTAATCACCGGCGATCTAAGCCTTTACCGTTGTTGGTTTAAATTAGAAGACAGTACCCCTCAAAAAATGAATTATGAAGTGGGTATGTTTTTAAAGAAAAAAGATGCGGAGGAATTTTTTGAAGTGCTCGATAAAAAATTCCAAAAAGAGATGGCCTCCTTCTTTAAGGGTGATGATGATATTATTAAACTGATTAAAGAAAACAATTACACTTCTAAAGACCTCGATAAAATAGTTCAGGCCTACAATGCCAAGGAATAGCAATTCCTAATCTAAATATAATAGACAGCATTTTAAGCCGCTTAATAAACGAAACCAACGTCTTTTAGCGCTTGTTAAATTTGATGCTCAATATGGTGTTATTAAGGACTTTAGATTAATGAATATTTTTAAAGCTTCATTAACGGTTTGCCGAATGTTTCGCCCGTTTTACTCAGTGCCTTTATAAAATACATTCCAGGCGATAAATGATGTACAGAAATGGTTTTATCTTTTGTTGCTAACACTTCGCGTCCTTCGGCATCAATTATAGAAACATACGAAATATCGTAGTTTGTTTTTATGTGAATTATATCCGATGCAGGATGGGGATAAACCCCAAACTCAACGCTATTTTGTGCAATGGATTGAGGAATATCTGGGCCGTATTGCACTTTGCATAAATAAACATCATTTGATGCGCCTCCCGTAGCATTCAAACTAATATCGCCAAAACTTGCCGAACCCGCAAATTCTCCTGTTATTCTAAACTGGTTTTCGGCAGATGCACAAAATCCATAAATATCATTGGTTGAAAACGTCCAGAGGAATGAACCATCAGTGTTTATGCGAGCGAGCAATGAGGTGTTGCCCACCTCCGGCGTAAAAGGTGTTGCTCCTAAAGTGTATTCGCTTCCGTCTAAACCTGAAATGGATAAATATGGCACGCCATTGGGCGAAGACGCTAAGCGAGTTTGGCCCAAGTCATAACTGGCCGTACCCAGCTGTTGAAGCCACAACCATTCTCCAGATGAACTAACGGCACCTAGAAATGAGTCATAGTCTTCCGTTCCACCCAAAGCCTCAAATAAAACGCCCTCGTAATTACTTAACGAATCCTGATAAAAACCACTCACATAAATCTGCCCATCAGAACCCACTGTAATATCAGATGCATAACATTCATAATAAAGGGCTCCCGCATTCTTACCCCACTGTGGTACACCGTCTGCGTTTAACGATAATATGTAAAGATCGGCAGCTGTTATGCCATTTTCAGAATCTCCTGTATTGGTTAAAGTTATATCGCCAGCCGTAAGTTCAACAAAAGGTACCTCTGAGGTGCCAAAACTTCCGCAAAAATAAATTTCGCCCCCAGACCCACAGGCCAAAGCTGCAAGAGTAGCCCCCCAATCTGTTTGAGGGCTATAAGCCCATTGAATCTGGCCTGATGACGCGTATTTTGCCACAAAAGGCAGCTGGTCTAACGTAGACAATACTTCTCCCTCAAGTGCTAAATCAGCACCAAAAAAATTACCCCCAACCACCACATTGCCAGTAGGATCTACTGTAATATCTTTTCCTTCAGAAATAGCCAAACCCTGCTGACCACGAACCCACAACCATTGGCCATTTGCACTTATTTTACCCACAAAAAATTCTGTGCTTCCATCGCTATGATTTGCCTGCAAAGGCGGAAATATTCCAAATGCAGCATTACCAGTAATGTATCCGGTGACATACACCTCGCCTGAAGCACTTGCGGCAAGTGCATTTCCGCGATCATTACCTGCCGATCCTGCATTAGCAGCCCATTGTGCTACACCTTCGGAATTAAATTTAACCACTCCAATATCATTGGCCCCAAGAGGCTGCAGTGTTACCGATCCAAATGTTACGGCCTCCGAATATTGGAACAGAACATATGAATTTCCTGAATTATCTGAACATACATCCACAGGATCAATAAAATCGCCCGACTGAGCGCCTTGCACCGCCCATTGATAGGTATAATCCTGCGCTTGTGAAGAAAGAATAAGAAACATGTTGATGCTCAAGGCACATAGAAATCGTTGGGTATATAGATGCATCGATTTAGATTTGGTTGATTTTGATACAAATATAAGTTCTTTGAAGCAAGGTAAAATTGATGTAATAATTTTAATCTTTTTTGTTAGTTAATTTTCTTTTAAACAAATATTTCTGACGCCATATGGGTGCAACTTATTAACAATCAGAAGCTCCTGAGATGCAAGGCGTATAATAATTTATAAACAAAAAAATTTGTTTTTAACAAATACGTGTTGTAAGTTTGTTGTCTAAACCTTAACTCATTTCCCTTTAACATCATGAAAATTTCTACAAAATTTTTAGTCCCTGCATTTGCTGCTGTCTTGGCATTTACAGGCGAAGCAGATGCGCAAGTGTATGCTACAAGCTTTTCTAATTATAACCCCGGTCCTTTAGCCGATGGAGTTAGCCCAATTACTGCGGTGCGCCCTCAGCGTTCTAACCCAAACAATGCGGTAGGTACTGTTAATGCTGCTACTAACGACAACAATCTTGGTGAAGGCACAAACCCAGTGCAGTTTGTATCGTTAGGATACGGTGGTTCTATCGAACTTCAGTTTTCTACTCCAATCTGCAATGTTGCGGGTTACGATATGAAAATTTGGGAAACTTCTTACGGTAACTCTTCAAACTGTGTAGCATGGCCAGAGCGCGCTGCTGTTTGGGCACGTCAGAACGACTGCCAACCTTGGATTCTTCTAACCGACGAAACGGGTGGATGCTTGGATTTCGAAGTTGATTTGGGAGTTCTTAGCTGGGCAAGCCAAATCCGAATCGAAGACCGTACCGACGAAACCACTCCAATCTTTCAATCATCTAATCAAGATGCATTTGATGTGGATGGTGTTGAAGGATATGTAGGATGTGCCGCACCAGTTGTTGCTCCGGGTGCTGAAAATTCACCATTCGCCATTACATCATTAACTCAAGGTCTTCGCAATAACGGTACACCGATTCAGGCTAACCGCTCTATTCAATCTAAAATGTTGGGAGCTCCTCAGGCGTCTGATGCTTCTACAAGTCCTGCTAATTATAATTTCTACTCATTGGGTTACGCGGGTACAGTTACTCTTCAGTTTCCTTACACGGTATTAAACGGTGTAGGTGCCGACGTTCAAGCGTATGAAACTACTTTCGGCGATAATCCTGCTCGTACATGTTCAAGCTATCCTGAGAAAGCCCGTTACGAAGGTTCTGTTGATGGCGTTACCTTCTTCGACATGGAAGCTGTTCCAACGGGTGACGATGCCGGTGCCGTTCTTTGTCGCGATGGTAAACTGAATATTCCTGCAGCATACGCAGGCATTAACTACATCCGCATTACAGATTTAACAGTTATTGGAACCATTCCAGGTTTATCTGATGGTTAC
The DNA here is from genome assembly GCA_044353055.1 of Flavobacteriales bacterium. Taxonomy (GTDB): domain Bacteria; phylum Bacteroidota; class Bacteroidia; order M30B66; family M30B66; genus CAMCXT01. Next base: position 11,123 of record JBILCR010000009.1, on the reverse strand, counting down.
GATGTTGACGGACTTATGGCTCTTGGTCAATGCGGCTCAACTGCCGGTTCAGGTCGTGAAGATGTTGTAATTACTGATAAGATTGGTGAAGGCGAATACACTCTTAACGTATATCCTAACCCTGCTGAGAAATTAGTAAGTGTAGAAATCAACGCAGCCAATACTGTTGATAACTACACTGTAACTGTAACAGATGTTATGGGGCGTATCGTTTCTCGTAATGTTATTGCAAATAACGGTGCTTCAACAATCGTTGAAAACATCGACATTTCTGCTGTACCTGCTGGTGTTTACATGGTTTCTGTTGAAACTTCTGAAATTCTTGAGGTTAGCCGTTTTGTAAAGAAATAATTCTTAATAAGGTTTGTAAAAAAGGCTCATCAATTGATGAGCCTTTTTTATTTCCGTAAAATCCTATTGGCAACCTGCCATCCGCTCAATACAACACCCGGGATGCCCTGTCCGGGATAAACGCTGTCTCCACAAAAGAACAAATTATCGCCCTTTTGCTGTCGGTTCATCATCCAGGGTTTAATGTGTTTGAACTGTGGGATTCCGCCCACAAACCCTCGATACCGTCCTGTCCATTGCTGCCAGTTTGATGCATCCGAAACATGATACTCCACAAGATCATCGCGCCGAAATAAGTTTCGATTTTCGGCCAATTCAATAACCTGTTGCGCCCACTTGTTCTTATCCACTTCAACATCCCCCACTAAATGGGCGTGCGTGGTTGCCGAAAGTACCCGCAAACCTTCATTCGCACGCATTCTGTCGCTACACTCAGAAACACTAAAAAAAACACTGCTCGAGCCATCTTTCGTATGCACCTGATTATGCAAAACATCAGCTCCGCCCCAATGCCGAAGAGTAGCGTTAAATTGCAATGCCGAGCTTAGTCGATTTCCTTCTACAATCTTTATTTTACCGATCGAAGAATCAATCAAACTATTGAAATTATGCAAAGGTATTGCCGACACTAAATCCCTACTTTTAAACACAAGGTCTCCACTACGAATTTCCCAACTTTTATTATTTGACCGTGTAATTTTCTGCACTTCGGTTCGGTATAACACATGCCCGCCATTGCTTGCAATAGAATCGGTTAATGATTTCACCAGCGTTACCATTCCTCCCGGCAGCGTGTAATTGGGATAATTTGTGTAACATATAGCCGCTGCGCCAAACAGCAGGTTTACTTGTTGTGAATTGTTTTGTGCAGTAATCAATAATTGCTGATCAATAAACTGCCTAAAAGAGCTGTTGTCATCTAAATTGCACGCTTTAATCCACTGCTCAACAGTTTGAAATGTATATTTAAGAAACCCTACATCAGTGAAACGAACATTTCTCGCCAAGCTTAATAAATCTTGGAGGTTTACGGGAGGAAAATGTCGGAAACGCATGGCGCTCTCCCAAACAAAATCACTGAGTTTGAAACAATGTTCCCAAAACTTACGCTGATTCTTAACTCCAAAAATGCGCTCTGCTTCTGCAATCCATGCCTCTTTGTTTTCATAACGCGCCAGTGCTTCGCCAGAACTCAGATGCACCAGCATGGGCACTTTTAATTGTTTTGCCGGCAATTCAATCCCCAATTCATCCAACACAATACGCAAAGGCATTCCCTCCGACAAGCCCAACAGGGTTGTTGCTCCGGTATCGAAAACAGCTCCGTTTCTGTAATACGAAGAGGCACAACCGCCTGGTATATAATTTCGCTCAAGCAACAACATGCGCTTTCCTTTTTTAGCGCACAAGGCCGCAGTAGTTAAACCCGCTAAACCTCCACCCACTACTATTACATCATATTCGTCGAATAACTGTGTACTTGGGCTAGACTTAAAAAAATGAACAGGATTCTGAACCAGCATAGCTAAAAAACACGCGGACGAAGAAACTGTTTATCTTTTTGACAAAACAATTAAACAAAACCGATGTTTTAATGTTAGAATTGACTCATGAATGTAAGTGTATTTCGCAAAGAGCGCTTTAATGCGGCGCACCGTCTGCACAATCCGGAATGGTCTGATGAAACAAACCGTACCATTTTCGGCAAGTGTAACAACCCCAATTATCACGGTCACAATTACGATTTGATCGTGGAAGTGTGCGGCAGCATCGATCCTAAAACGGGCTACGTTATCGATATGAAAATATTGAGCGACATCATCAAGGAAGAAGTTACCGAGCGCTATGACCATCGAAATCTCAACCTCGATGTGCCCGAGTTTAAAGACCTCAACCCCACGGCCGAAAACATTGCCGTAGTAATCTGGAACCGCCTCCGCTCTCGCCTCGATACACGTTACACCTTAAAAATAAGATTGTATGAAACCGAACGAAATTTTGTTGAATACGACGGACAATGAAATCAACCTTATTGATTTGATTGGTGATGAACACATCAGTACCTCCGTTGATACGCCTTTGCGCGATGATGCTTTTGCCTTAAGCGATACCGAGAAAATTGATCGCATCGAAACCCATTTTCGCGAAATTATGCTTACGCTCGGCCTCGACCTCAACGACGATAGCCTGCGGGGAACCCCACGTCGTGTGGCAAAAATGTATGTAAAAGAGATTTTCTCCGGACTCAATCCTGCCAATAAACCAAGCATTGCCCTTTTCGAAAACAAGTATAAATACAGCGAAATGCTTGTAGAAAAAGACATTACGTTTTATTCGAACTGCGAGCATCATTTCGTGCCGATTATGGGGAAAGCACATGTGGCTTATATTTCTAACGGTAGCGTTATTGGCTTGAGCAAGATTAACCGCATAGTGCACTATTTTGCGAAACGTCCGCAGGTACAGGAACGCCTAACCGTTCAGATTGCCGAGGAACTCAAAAAAGTGCTTGGAACAATCGATGTAGCTGTGGTAATTGATGCGGTGCATCTTTGCGTATCGTCGCGCGGAGTCGAAGACATCAATTCGCGCACCGTTACCTCTCATTTTAGTGGGGCATTTGGCGACGAAAGTCGTAAAAAAGAATTCTTTACGTACCTCGGTTTACAAGGATGAAAAACATAATCATAGCCGGTGGTTCGAGCGGCGTTGGCCGTGCAATGGTCGACATCTGTCTTGAACAAGGACATTCGGTGTGGGTAATTGCCCGCAACAAGCGCGAATTGCCACAACATTCAAATCTCCATTTTATAGAAGCTGATTTGAGCCAAGCCTCTGTTTCTATTGAACATTTACCCGAAACCATACACGGCCTGGCCTATTGCCCAGGAAGCATCCAGCTGATGCCCTTTCACCGCATGAAGCCCGAAGTATTTATGCAAGATTTTTCGGTGAATGTAATGGGAGCCATACTGCTTATTCAGGCCTGCATGGGCGGATTGAAAAAAGCAGGCAGCGCTTCTGTAGTGTTGTACTCGACCGTTGCCGTGCAAACGGGAATGCCTTTCCATGCCTCGGTGGCCGCTTCGAAAGGCGCTATCGAAGGACTCACGCGCTCACTCGCGGCCGAATATGCCGCAAACGGAATTCGATTTAATGCCATTGCGCCTTCCTTAACCGATACCCCTCTTGCCGAAAAACTTCTCAATACGCCCGAAAAACGCGATAACTCAAACAAGCGTCATCCAATAGGCCGCATTGGAACAGCGTTGGACATTGCCGCACTTTCGTCGTTTCTGCTAAGCGATAACGGAAGCTGGATTACAGGTCAGGTGCTCCACGCCGATGGCGGAATGGGAGCGCTAAAATTACTTGCGTAATGCCCTCATTTAACGAACAGCATTTTCAGGAACTCGACATCAGTTTCCGTAAAAACCTAATCAATTCCCTGATGGGCGCTCGGCCTGCAGTCTTAATTGCAACGGCCAATGCTCATGGGAAAACCAACCTTGCAGTTTTTAGTCAGATAGTGCATGTAGGAGCCAACCCTCCGCTTTGTGGCATTTTGTTTCGGCCCGATTCGGTGGAACGCCATACCTTAACAAACATCCGCGAAACGGGCTGGTTTTCGTTAAATCTACTATCGAGCGAATATGCCGAAAATGTGCACCAAACCAGTGCGCGATATGGTGCAGATAGTTCAGAGTTTGAAGCGGTGGGCTTAGATCCGGAGTTTACCAACGACTACCTTGCGCCAACCGTTAAACAAGCGCATATCAAAGCGATTTGCCAATTGAAGGAGGAGATTCCGGTAGTTTCGAACGGTACGCTCCTCGTTATAGGTGCGATTAAATGGATTGGCATTGAGGATGAGTGCCTGCGCAGCGATGGTTCGGTGAATCATTATAGTGGGAAGAGTTTGGCGGTATGCGGGCTCGACGATTATGCATCCCTGCAACATGTGGCGCGTTTTAGTTATGCAAAGCCCGATCGGAAACCCGAAAAACTTAAGCCATGAAAGATGCTGTAAACATATTTTGGTTTCGGCGCGATTTGCGGCTCGAGGATAATGCCGGTTTGTGGCAAGCATTGCAAGGCCAAAATCCGGTTCTGCCGGTATTTATTTTTGATAAAGACATTTTGGATAAATTGGAAGACCGCGACGACGCTCGCGTTTCTTTTATTCATGCTGAAATATTACGCCTTGATACCGAACTGAAGGCTTTAGGAAGTGGCTTAACTTGCTATTACGGAAATCCGGAAGAAGCCTTTGAGGCACTTTGCACTACATTCGATGTGAAAATGGTATTTACAAACGGTGATTATGAGCCGTATGCCACCTTGCGCGATGCTTCCGTTGATGCTTATCTTAAGAAAAAAGGTTTGACACTTTTACGGTTTAAAGACCAGGTAATTTTCGAAAAAAGTGAAGTTGTAAAAGATGACGGTTTGCCCTATACCGTATTTACGCCTTACTCCCGCAAATGGAAGGAGCGACTGAAAACACAGGGGCTCTCGTCTTACCCTAGCGAAAACTGTCTTAATACGCTTTACAAATGGCCAGGGGGCATCATTCCCACACTTGCCGAAATGAATTTTCTTCCAACAACAATAACATTTCCGAAAAAATCCGTTGAAGAAAGCATCCTTAAAAATTATAAAGAGCAGCGCGACCTCCCTGCTGTTATCGGCACCAGCAGGCTGAGCGTTCACCTGCGCTTTGGAACGGTTTCGATTCGGCATCTTGTAAAAAAAGCAATGGAGGCCGGAAGCGAAACCTGGTTGAATGAATTGATCTGGCGCGACTTCTACCATTCCATTATCTGGCATTTTCCACATGCTGCCCAATCGGCATTTAGGCCAGCTTATGACCGCATTGCATGGCGCAACAATACAGAGGAGTTTCTGGCATGGTGCGAAGGCAAAACGGGTTATCCTATTGTAGATGCCGGAATGCGCGAATTGGCGGCTACCGGATTTATGCATAACCGCGTGCGGATGATTGTGGCCAGTTTTTTAACCAAGCACCTGCTCATCGACTGGCGCTGGGGCGAAGCCTGGTTTGCACGCAAACTGCTCGATTTTGATTTGGCCGCAAACAACGGAGGCTGGCAATGGGCCGCTGGTTCGGGATGCGATGCAGCCCCTTATTTCAGAGTGTTTAATCCGGCACTGCAAACCGAAAAGTTTGATCCTAAGGCAGCATACATCCGCAAATGGGTGCCCGAATTTGAAAATCCCTGGACCTATACCAAGCCCATCGTTGAGCATAAAATGGCGCGCGACAGAGCCATTGCTACGTATAAAAAAGGACTCGAAAGCAAGGCATGAGAGGGGTAAAAAAACAGCATCTACCCCAAAAAATTTGCCTGCGTTGTAAGAAGCCTTTCACTTGGCGTAAAAAATGGGAGCGCGATTGGGAAAACGTGAAGTATTGCAGCAGAAAATGTGGCCAATAATAATTTTTCAAAATATTATTATGCAAGCTTCTACAGGAGTCTAAATTCTTTAAATTTGATACATCAACAACATAAAATTAACCGATGAAAAAAACCTTACTTTTTACAGCTGCAAGCCTTGTTTTTTCGGCAAGCCTATTCGCCCAAACACCGGGCACAACAGGGTGTTATGCCACTTCTGTGGTGAACTTTAATCAACTCAAACGTAACGATGGTTCCATTGTGCCGGCCGCCCAAAGCGATGCCACACAAGCCTTAGGTGCGCCACAAGATAACGAATCGCAAAATTTTGTTTCGTTAGGTTTTGGCGGATCCATTACATTAAGCTTTGATGGAGCCATTGCAAATGGCGAAGGCACTGATATTCGGGTTGTTGAATCGACTTTCAATAGCGCAATTTGCCGCAGATATCCTGAGCGTGTGCGAGCATTTGCTTCTCAAGATGGTTGTCATTTTGTTTACTTAGGAGAAGGCTGTCAAGACTATGAATTTGATTTAGGCTCTTTGGAATGGGCACAATACGTAAAGCTTGTTGACGCAAGTCCACTAGGTGTTCCTTATCAAGGCCAAACCATTGTTGATGGCTACGATGTTGACGGCGTGGTTTGTTTGAACGGTACGTTATCGAATCCCGTTCCTGCAGCCGTTGAGCTTGGTGCTAACGAGGTAATTTCATATGCTCCAGGTTTACGTCGTAACGGAACTCCTGTAGAGCCGGCTCGTACTAATCCAAACAGTGCCTTGGGTTTACCACAAAACACCAACACCGTGAACTTCGTATCGCTCGGATTTGGCGGTTCCCTTGTTTTGAAGTTTGATTATGTAATTTTTGACAATCCGCTAATGAACGATCTCAAACTGGTTGAAACTTCGTTTGGTAATCCTTCTTGCACAACCTTCCCTGAATTGGCCGCAGTTGAAGTTTCGCTCGACGGTATCAATTGGACGTTAATTAGCACGGTTTGCCAAGATGGCGAAATTGATATTACCACAGCAGGAACTATTCAATATGTACGTTTAACGGATCGCTCAAAAGCAAGTGCCTTCAGCGGTACTGCTGATGGGTACGATGTTGACGGAGTGGTCGTAATTAACGAGTTGTGCGGTAATTCAAATGCACTATCGCGCATTATGGATGATGTAACGTTCCGCGACGAAGAATTTTCGGCATCGTTATATCCCAATCCTGCTCTTGATCAGGTAATGCTTACCGTTCAAACTACAGAAAGCGATAATCAAGTTAACATTAACGTAATGAACACCTTGGGGCAAATTGTAAAAACAGAAAGTGTTAATTGTTCCGAGGGCTCAACCGTACAGCACGCCCTTGCATTAAATGGATTCACCAAAGGGATTTACTTTGTAAGTATCGAAACGACTTCGGGCAAAGAGGTAATTCGATTAACCAAGAACTAATACATCTTTCAGTTGTTAAAAGCCTGTCAGCTAACTGACGGGCTTTTTTTATGGCACAAGGCATCATCTGGTTTCGAAACGATTTGCGTATTCGACAAAACGCCACTTTTAATGCAGCACTAAACAGTGGAATTCCACTAATAGCAGTGTATTTTTTGGATAACCGAACAGAAAGACTTGGTGTATTTCGGAAAACATTTCTTGAAGAAGCACTCAGCGAACTTTCCAAAAACCTAAGACAATTTTCAATTCCACTCGAAATTGTTAACGGAAACCCGCAAGAAACTATTTTTAGTTACTTTAATAATAGTGCTTGCTCAAAAATATTTGCAAGCAAAGGATATGCTCATGAAGAACAGCAGCAGGAAAACGTTTTAAAATCGCTGAACACAATTGATCTACAATGGTTTGATAACGGCTTCTTAATTCCGCCCACAAGGCTCCCATTCAACATTGATGACTTACCCGACACATTTACGTCTTTCCGAAAAAAAATAGAACATCGCGGACTTAACAACCTAGTAGAACAGTTTTTTCCTGTTGAAGGGGAAGTTGAACAGGGAGCACACACCGTAAAAGCAAATAGTAAATGGCATCCCAACGCTGCATTCGCATTTGACGGGGGCGAAAATGCCGCATCGAAACGCGTTAAGGATTACTTGTGGCATTCTAAAAACATCCTTCAGTACAAACAAACCCGCAACCGCTTGCTGGGAACAGAATACTCTTCGAAGTTTAGCGCTTGGTTGGCTTGTGGCTGCATAAGTCCCAACCAGATTTATTCAGAGATAAAACGCTTCGAAAACGAAGTCGAGGCCAATGAATCGACCTATTGGCTGGTGTTTGAATTGCTGTGGCGCGACTACTTCCGCTACGTAATGCTGAAATACGGAAACGCGCTCTTTTTACCTGGAGGAATTAAAGGAGAAATTAGACTTACCGAACCGGCCGATGCCGAACAGCGCTTCGAGACATGGGTGAATGGACTTACTGGCGATGATTTTGTAGATGCCAATATGCGTGAGCTAAAACATACTGGATTTATGAGCAACCGCGGCAGACAAAATGTTGCCAGTTATCTCGTGCACCGGCTTAACCTCGATTGGCGACGTGGAGCCCGCTATTTCGAAAAAATGCTTGTAGATTACGATGTATTCTCTAACTGGGGCAATTGGGCCTATTTGGCCGGTGTGGGAAATGACCCTCGCGAAAACAGGGTATTCAACACACAAAAGCAAGCCGAAATGTATGACTCAGACACCTCCTACAGAAAAACTTGGCTTTAATGTAAATTGACCCTATTCTAAACTTTTTATTAAACCCAGAACATACATCCGCAGCACATCATCTGAATTTAACGTCTCCGATACGGTGGTTACATCGGTATTTTGAAGTAAGCCTCGAATCCCATAAGTTTCTTCATAGGTTGTAGAACGTAAATCTTTAAAATCTACAACTTCAGTAACCTTTGAAACCATTTCTTTCTTTCCTTTTTCATATACCTTTAACCGTAAGGTAAGTTTAGGCTTCACCTTTGAAAATTTATTATTAGGCAACGTGATTTTTGCGCCCCCACTTGCGGCAATGTGGCAGTTTATATCAATAAAATACGTGTTTTCGCCAGCTTCTTTTTCGGCTTTTTTGTAAGTATTTGCAGGCAGATACATTAGATGTTGCGGCAAAGCTGCGGTAATAAGGCCATCTTCAGGCTTCATACTGCTAACAGTGGCATTTAAAAATTCACTCAACATCTTTTCGCTCACCAGCATCAACGTGTCTGAAAGCTCCTTTGGCATATCTTCTACCGTGGCTAAATTCAATATCTTTTTGTCTTTGCTCTGCGATTTCATCTGAGTAACCAGCTCGTCATCAATTCTAAATGCGAAATTGTAAATAACTCCGGTTTGAGCATTTGCAAACAACGTAATAAAAAGGAATAAGGGAAGAAGCAGGTTTTTCATGTTGTGTAGTTTGGCAAGCAATATACACGAATTTACAGATTCAACATCCTCCTTACCTTTGCACCAATGAGTATGCTCGAAATACTGGCATCGGCCGCAGCCTTGGCCGGCGTTTTTCTTACTTCCCGCAAAATGAGCGCCGGATGGATGCTTGGCGCCCTAGGAGCAGTATTGTATGCCTTATTGTTTTTTGAAGGGAAATTATATGCCGAAAGCGCGCTTCAGCTTGTTTACGCTGTACTTGGAATTCGTGGCTGGATGTTATGGAAGCATGAAAAATCCTTTCAGGTGCTACCGATTACACGTTTAACAAGGAATAGTTTTTTACGAGGAAGCGGCATTACCCTAATAATAACTATAGGCATCGGTTGGATTCTTGCGCGGTATTCCGACTCGGATGTGCCCTGGTTCGATGCATTTCTGGCCGCTTCGGGTTTAACCGTTACCGTGTGGATGATGCTGCGCTATCTCGAAAACTGGCTGTTCTGGATGGGTATTGATATCGCCTCGGCCATTTTGTACTTTAGCAGAAGTATGCCCATTGCAGCCCTTGTTTACTTGGTTTTTACCGCCTTGGCTGTTTACGGCTATATGCAATGGAAAAACGACATGACCCGTGATTAAAATCGCCGTTACCGGATCCGAAAGCACCGGAAAAAGCAGCATTTGCCAATGCTATAGCGAAAAACACAATGCACTTATTGTTCCTGAGTTTGCACGCACATGGCTCGAAAGCAAACCCAATTACCGCTATTCCTTCGAAGATGTAGAATGGATGGCGCAGGAGCAGCTTAGACTGCAAAGCGAAGCCCTTCAAAGTGCCTTTAAACTTGTAGTGTGCGATACCGATTTACTGGTTTATCGCGTGTGGATGGATGTGGTATTCGGAAAATGTCCAAAATGGATTGAGGAAGAATCGGAGCGCAATGCATTTGATTACACCTTTCTTATGGACATCGATCTTGCATGGGAATCAGACCCTTTGCGCGAGCATCCGCACCTGCGCGAGGAGTTGTTTTTTCGTTACCTCAACGCGTTAGAAAAAACCAAGAGACCATTTGGCATTGTGCGTGGAAAGTTAGAGGAACGCTTCGAAAACAGTTTAACTTTACTGAAGCAACAACACCTAACACTGCATCTCTAATGAGTATTCCAAAAGACGATTATCTGGCCCCGCATTATGTACAGCGCAGCAACTGGCTCAGGGCTGCGGTGCTCGGCGCCAACGATGGTATTTTATCGACCTCGAGTTTGGCCATAGGGGTGGCCGCGGCCAGCATTTCGCGCGAGCCAGTGGTACTGGCAAGTTTGGCGGGATTGGTAGCCGGGGCGCTTTCGATGGCTGCCGGCGAATACGTATCGGTAAGCTCTCAAACCGATGTGGAAAGTGCCGACATTGAGCGCGAAAAGCGCGAACTGGTTGAAATGCCCGAACTCGAATTGCAGCGTCTTGCTTCGATTTACGAAAAACGAGGATTAAAAAAAGAAACCGCCACCCTGGTAGCTCAAGAACTCACCGAACACGATGCATTGGGGGCACACGTGCGCGACGAACTGGGCTTGAACGAAATCTCGCAAGCCAATCCAATACAGGCGGCCCTGGCATCGGGGGCATCGTTTACCTTCGGCGGCTTGTTGCCCTTGCTGGTTACGCTTTTCTGGCCGCTCCCAACTATGGAATATGCGCTGTATGGCTTCGCCTTGATTTTTCTCGCGGTCTTGGGCGGCATTGCAGCCAAAACGGGCGGCTCGGGCGTGTTGAAAGCCATTTTGCGCATCACCTTCTGGGGTACGGTAGCCATGGGCTTAACGGCACTCGTAGGCTATGTGTTTGGAGTGAATGTGGGATAGTTCTGTTTGCTTTTTTAAGGGCGCCCGGGCAGGCTTTCCGGTACAAGTCCTCGCACCAAAATCGCACAGGCGGCCCTTGCTGCGG
>JBILCR010000201.1:0-4692 GCA_044353055.1 Flavobacteriales bacterium | reverse complement strand
ATACCGACCTTAATGCTGGAGCTCATCTAGCACCGATTTATTACTATATTTCAACCCTTACCGGTTGCGCAGGCAATGTTTTAAATGTTCCAAACGATACATTATCTACCATTTACACCGATTTTTCGAACAACAGTACCGGAGCCATTTTGGTTAACTGGAATCCCTTGGCTCAACCTTTACCTCCCAGCACCATGTTGCCCTATGAAGTGTTTTCAGCCTATGAAAGCGTAAATCCAAATTATTCGCTTTTAGGAACCTTTACCGGTGCGCCAGCAAACGATGCTGTTGCAGGATGCGATCAGTTTGTTTCGTATTACGTGCGCATTGCCGATCAACTTGGCTGTTACTCGGTTTCCAATGTCGACAGCGGCCGTATAAGTACTACTGAACCTCCATTGCCGCCAGTTCCTGATACAGTATCGGTATTGGGTATTTCCAACGATGTTATTGTTTCATGGGAGCCTAGCAACACGCCACTTTCAGATAGCCTCTATATTTATAAATGGAATGGTGCGGCTTGGATTAAGCGCGATTCGGCAAGTCATGTAAACGAGTCCTTCAAGATTTTTACCGGAGAAGCACCCAATGTAGCATCATTGCGATATCGCCTGGTGGCCAAAGATAAATGCAAGTTAACGGGAAATCCTTCGGCGGAGTACAATACCCTGTGGTTAGATTACACCTTGGATAATTGTCAGGCCTTGGCGCAACTGGAGTACACGCCTTATGCTGCCTGGCTTCCTGATAATTTGGTATACCGAATTTATACCTCCATCAACGGGCAGCCCTATCAGTTGTATCAAAGCCTCAATGCACTACCTGGTGTGGCGCCCTCTTTAGTGGTAAGCAATTTAATTCAGAGTGCCGATTATTGTATTTATATTCAGGTGTACAATCCCTTGCTCGATAAAAGCAGCAGTTCAAACGTGCTCTGCTTCACGGCAAATGTGGATGTACCGCCTCAATATACCTATTTGCGTTATGCTACAGTTTTTAATGGAGGCGATGCGTATTCGGCATGCTTAATTGATGATGCGGCCGATTTACAGTTTTATTCGGTGCTGCGTTCCAACTGGCCTGGCGGAGCGTTCGATACTCTTGTGACCCTTCCTATTTTTAACGGTGCCACACAAGTAGCCTATTTAGATACAGCTGTGGCTACATCCCAACAAAGCTACACGTATAAATATGTGCTGTATAATAAGTGTTATGAAATAGCTTCCACCTCTAACACCGGCCGCACCATTTTGCTTAATGCCCGTGCCGACGATGGTTACCGAAATTCTCTAAACTGGAATACTTATGCCGAGTGGGAAGGGCAAGTTTTGGATTATGTGGTGTATAAGTCGGTAGGGGAGGGACAAGCATTTTTTCCGCTGAGCAATACAGGAACCGATACCTTGCTCATGGATGATGTAGCTGATGAAGTAGATAGCGAATTAACTTATTGTTACCGTATTCTTGCCCGTGAAGGACCCGGAAATTCATATGGGTTGGCCGATACCAGCTGGTCGAATGTAGTGTGTGTAACTCAGAAGCCTACTATTTTTATTCCATCTGCCTTTTTGCCCGGCGACCAGTCCTTTAATAATGTGTATAAACCCAAGGGCTTATATGAAACATTGGCTACCAATTTTGAATTCAGAATATTTAACCGCTGGGGCGAAGAAGTGTTTTATACCAACGACACCTTAAAAGCCTGGGACGGCAAATACAAGGGCCGATTGGTGGCCTCGGGCATTTATTCGGTAAAGATTCAATTTGATTTGCCCGACGGAAGCCGATTTAAGAAGATTACCTCTGTAACGGTTTTGTATTAAAATTTAAGGCATACAGAATGAGGCGAATATTTTTTTTGTTTCTGTTTGCAACCTAAATTCGATTTGTTACTTTTGCATCCCATCAAATTGTCCGATGGTGTAATTGGCAACACGTCTGATTTTGGTTCAGAAGAGTCTAGGTTCGACCCCTAGTCGGACAACCCTAAAGCCCCTCACTCAGGGGCTTCTTTTTTTTCAAGCAATAATGCTCATAACTTTGGTGCGATGTACATTTTGTTTCGTACATCTTTTCTATTTTCGCTTGCAATAATTAGCATTTATTTTTTCGATTAGCTGCTTATGAAATCGTACAAGTTGACGAACAATGTTTTGGGCTGGCTTACCTTTGCCATAGCCTTTTTTACTTATGGAATGACGGTAGAACCTACTGCCTCGTTCTGGGACTGCGGCGAGTTTATTGCCACGGCCTATAAACTGCAAATTGGTCACCCACCCGGGGCGCCGCTGTTTATGATTGTGGGGCGCATTGCCACCCTCTTTGCTTTTGGCGATACTTCGAAGGTAGCTTTGATGATGAATTTGCTTTCGGCTTTGGCCTCGGCAGGTTCTATACTTTTCCTTTTCTGGACTATTACCCATTTGGCACGTAAAGCCTTTAAGGTGGCAGATGGTACGTATTCTTCTGCCCAAATGATTGCTATTTTCGGTAGCGGCTTGGTAGGTGCTCTGGCGTACACGTTTTCTGATACGTTTTGGTTTTCGGCGGTGGAGGGCGAGGTGTATGCATTATCTTCCTTCTTCACGGCCATCGTTTTCTGGGCCATGTTAAAATGGGAAGAGGTGGCCGATCAACCGCATGCCGATCGTTACATTGTTCTTATTGCATATTTAATGGGGCTTTCGATTGGAGTACACTTACTTAATCTATTGGCTATTCCCGCGCTTGCCTTTATTTATTATTTCCGCAGATTTAAAGTGAGCCGAGTAGGCGTTATTGCCACCGCATTTATTGGGATGTTGCTCCTAGGGTTTGTTCAATTTGCTTTTATACCCAAAGTAGTTGGAACCGCAGCCAGCTTCGAACTCTTGTTTGTCAATTCGTTGGGTATGGGTTTTGGAACCGGTGCTCTTTTCTACTGTGTTACGCTGGTTGCCTTAATTGTATTGAGCATTCGCTATTCAATGCAACACAAAGAAAAACATACCACCGTGGCCTTAGGCTTGCTGCTCTTTTTAACAGCGGGTTTTATATTCGGACTCATCATGACCGGCATCGTGGCCTACCTGCTTTTGGTTCGCAAAAATGCCTTTCAAATGGCGCACACCTTAACTATGTGTATCGCGGTAATGTTGATTGGATATTCTTCTTATGGAATGATTTTGATTCGTTCTTCGGCCGATACTCCCATGGACGAAAACAATCCGGAGAATGTTTTTACATTGCTAAGTTATCTCAATCGCGAGCAATACGGAACGCGTCCTTTAGTTTACGGGCAATATTACAATGCACAAGTGGTAGATTACAAACCCGGTAAGGCGGTGTATGCTCCTGATAATAAAACAGGAAAGTACATTATGGTAGCCTCAGAAAAGGATAATTCCGAGCCGGTTTACGATCCCGCGTATTCTACAGTTTTTCCTCGTATGTGGTCGTCGCAGGGGCATCATATACGCGGCTATAAATCATGGGCAAATATTAAGGGGCCCGAAGATAAAAAGCCAAGTTTTGGCCAAAATCTTAAATTCTTTTTCACCTATCAGTTGGGCTTTATGTATTTCAGGTATTTCGCCTGGAATTTTATTGGCCGCATGAACGATATTCAAGGTCAGGGCAAGCCCGCTTACGAAGGCGGGTGGAAAAGCGGGATTGGATTTGTAGACAATGCCCGTCTGGGCAATCAATCCACTATGCCGGCCAGTCTTTCTGATAATTATGCCAATAACTCGTTCTACTTTTTGCCCTTAATTCTAGGTCTTATCGGATTGTTCTTTCAGGCAAGCCGTAATAAAAACGATTTTGCCGTAGTGACCCTTTTCTTTTTCTTCACTGGAATTGCCATTATTCTCTTCCTAAATCAATATACCAATGAACCGCGCGAGCGCGACTATGGCTTCGCAGGTTCGTTTTATGCTTTTGCCATTTGGATTGGACTAGGCGTTATGGCTATTTATGAACGATTAAGACAGTTTCTTTCAAGTGTGGCCGCTCCTGCTTTGGTAACATTGGTATGTTTGGTAGCGGTGCCGGGCATCATGGCTAAGGAGGGATGGAACGACCACGACCGCTCAAACCGATACACTGCCCGCGATTATGCGATCAATTATTTGCAGTCGTGTAAGAAAAATGCGATCCTCTTTACCAACGGCGATAACGATACCTTCCCGCTTTGGTATGTGCAGGAGGTTGAGGGCGTTCGTACCGATGTGAGGGTTGTAAACCTTAGTCTTTTAAATACCGATTGGTACATCGACCAAATTAAACGTAAGGCCTACGATTCCGATGCGGTTCCGCTTTCACTTACTCAGGATAAATACCGCCAAGGTAAGCGCGATCAGGTTCTCATTGAACAAAGTAAAATTCCGGGATACCAGAATATAAAAGAGATGATGAAATTTGTTGCCAGTGACGATGCCGCTAAAAAGAAGTATTACGGCAGTCAGGCGTTCAACTATTTTCCATCGAGTAAATTTTCAGTTCCGGTTGATTCTGCCAAAGTGGTATCAAACGGCACTGTGAGCAAGGATCAGGCGAAAAATGTGGTTAAGGCTATAAACTTCGAACTCAATAGAAGTTATATTCTTAAGGCCGATTTAATGATTTTAGATTTACTCGCTACAAATAATTGGGAACGACCGGTGTATTTTGCAATTACTGTTGGAGATGATAACTATCTAGGCTTGCAGGATT
>JBILCR010000200.1:0-4703 GCA_044353055.1 Flavobacteriales bacterium | reverse complement strand
TGAGGTAACGGCAATTTTGGCGTCGGCACCTAGTGCCGGCCGTGTTTTAACGGCTTGATTGTTTTCGATATCCTGATTGGCTTCAGCAACCCCATAAGGAATTACCGAAACGTTTAAACCCGATGCGGGCGGTGCCGTTTCCCAGGCCAAGTTTCCGGTAAAAGCGAGCGAAGTAAGATTAAAATTACGGGGAACGGGATTCCATACCGAAATTTCGTTGTGTTTTAAATCGATACGGGCAAGGTTAAGCCCCCATACGGTGGTATTCGGATTGAAACGAATGGAGGCAAAGGGTATTGCTACCTCTGCAAACCAGGCGTTTTTAGATCGCGAAACCTGCGAAAACCAGCGGTTGTCCCAATTACTGCTTTGACCAAATGTTCCGCCTCCGGTAATAAGTCCTTCCGATTGTACATTGTATGGACTTACAATAAAACTAAACCCGTTGTATTGATCGTTAAAAGGATCAATAATAATCTGGAAGGCATCGTTTGCTGCAGGATCGAAATCACGCCTCAGCGTTTGTACTACAAAAGGGCTCGATGTATCACGGTTTGCACATTCAATCCCGAAATAGATAAAATCCTGATCGAACAGTATTTTTACCCTGCTCTTACTTACAGCCGCTGAAGTGTCGAACGGAAATTTTTGCCTAAACTCCGAAGCATCAGCCCCATTTTTCCAAGAGGGTTCATCTAAGCTACCATCAATACGGATGCGTTCGGTTGCTTTACGAATGGTATAATTATTACGATCTGCTGCATGCGTTATTCCTGCATTGGCCAACAAGAAAATTAGCAGAAGCGAACGCAAGTTTAACTGTCTCACAAGATTTAATTGGCAGGCACATCGTCGTATGACCAAATCTCTAACCTAACCGTATCAGCTTCAGCGAGTTTGCGTATCTCACTTTCTATTTTCTTATAAATTCGTTCTTCAGGATAGGGCACCGCTTTAAACTCCTTTAATGACCAATTCAATGTTGGAATAAAGTAATTCTGAGTTCGGGGATTGGTATACACGTGCTGCTTCCAACCATCTGGCAATCGTTCTCGTACATTCTTACCTATATAAATGTGCGCAAAGCATGCTTTACCGCTGTAAGTATTAAAGCTCTGCATTCGATCATACATTCCAAAAAAACTAAGTATCGGCAAGATGCAATAGAAAATTAATACGGCTTGTTGGTATCTAAAATTTGACCAAAACAAATTGTTTAGTTTAAATTCTGAATCATAAAACAAGCTAAAGGTAAAGATGGCTAAAACGGCATTGTAAGGCAGAATAGCTTCATTATAATCGGTTTGTTGAATTGCGTAGAAAAGAAATAATTGGATAAAAACACCCAAATAAACTGCAATGTTTCGGGTTTTGTAAAACAGTAGACCTACCCCCGTAAGTATGTTTAATATGGGAAACATAAAACCAGCCTTTACGATATATGCTTCCATTGCTGCAGGAAATATTCGGGCCACTGGTGCCGATAGCTGAAAAAAAACTATATCAATGAACGTTCCATTGAGTTGTTGTATCCCGCTCCAGACGTAAAAGGCTATAAGCATGCATCTAAAAACTTGAAGCAATTGATCGGTGCGGGCTGGATAAAACAGCAATCCAATCATCATAAGCAAATAATGCACATTATATGGTTGCCAGCGCATCTGATCTCCCAGCATTAAAAACGCATACATACCAACAAGGGCATACATGGTATTTCTGTTTTCCAGATATATAATTTGATAAATGGCCAATACAATCAGCACGCTGTATAAAATATAATCCAATGGTGGCGGCATTGACGGTATGCCATCAAACAGCGGAATTATTGGAAAATTACGTTCTGTCATCCATACTTTACTGGAGAGGAGTAATGTACCCAGAACGCCCAATAGCATAATTCTAAAGGTCCATTGTATCCGCGCAGGTTGGGTTGAATGTATTCGATCGGATGGGGTAGAATTCTTCATTTAGGATTAAAATGGCATGGTGATATAAAGTAATGAACTTTTATGGTAAGTGAATGCGAATATTTTAGCGTGATGCAATTTTTAGGGTTAAAGGCTTTACTTTGCAAAGCTAACGAAACTATGCATATTCTCATTTGTTCGGCTACAACTTTCGAATTGTCCCCGTTTATTGATGCTCTTGAAAAAACGGCTCCTTTAACCCCTTATAAATTAGATATTTTTATAACAGGAGCCGGCATTCCGCTTTCGATACTCAAGTTAACACACCATATTTCGATCAAGAGGCCCGATTTAATTCTTCAGGTTGGAATTGCGGGATCGTTAAATTCTCAATTGAAGATGAATGAGGTGGTATGGGTAAACAAAGATCGTTTTTTTGAAATGGGCATGGAAGATCGCGACCGAGTAATCTCATTAAATTCAGCTTCATGGTTTGAAATGGCCGAACTTTTTAATTCCGATGGTTCATTAGATGCGTCTCAATTACCTCCATGGCTGGCCACCGAAAATCTTAAACATGTAGAGGGCTTTACGGTATTAAAGGGACATGGTGCCGCAGCATCAATAGCTGCAGCCCAAAAACGATATCCTCACGTTTGGATTGAAACCATGGAAGGCGCTTCGGCTTTTTTATGCGGAAAATATTTTGGGATTGATACGCTGCAACTTCGAGCTATTTCAAACCGTGTTGAAACGCGTAATGTTAGTGAATGGCATATCAATAGCGCTGTTGAAATGCTTAATAATTGTTTGAAGCGGTGGTTTTTAACGCCGTATTAAGAATTATTCAGCCTTTCTTGCTTTATAGGCTTCCATTCCCTTACGCACGCTTCCTTCTCGAAGCAGTAGTTCTTTTGCTTCTTCCGCTCCAATTTCTAATGCCTTCATGAGCATTTTTGTGCCTCGCATTACCAACTTTTGATTGCTGAGCTGCATATCCACCATTTTATTGCCCTTAACCCTTCCAAGCTGAACCATAACGGCAGTACTAATCATATTAAGCACCAGCTTTTGAGCGGTTCCTGCCTTCATTCGCGTTGATCCGGTAACAAATTCAGGCCCCGTTACCACTTCAATCGGAAAATCAACCAAGCCGGCCAATGGACTTCCTGCATTACAGGTAATGCAGGCCGTAGCAATTCCATTTTTTGAAGCATCGCTCACGCCACCTATTACATAGGGTGTTGTTCCTGAAGCTGCAATTCCAATAACTACATCTAACTTATTAATATTAAATTCTTTTAGATCTTTCCACGCCTGATCTAAATCGTCCTCAGCAAATTCAACAGCCTTTCGAATAGCTGTATCGCCTCCAGCAATTAAGCCTATCACCCGATCATGTTCAATGCCATAAGTAGGCGGACATTCAGACGCATCCACAATACCAAGACGCCCCGATGTTCCTGCTCCAATATAAAACAAGCGCCCTCCTTCACGCATACGCTCAACAATGCAACCAACCAAGGGCTCCATTTGTGGAATGGCGCGTTCAACCGTATAGGCAACCGTTTGATCTTCCTTATTGATGTTTTGCAGCAATGTGCTCAAACTCATTAATTCCAGCGCCTCATAATTCGAATCGGCCTCGGTGGTGCGTTCCATAATCAAAATAGGGCAGGAAATTCGGCAGGCCGGTATTCATGCATAATGGCATAGGCCGTCTCAAAAATATCTTCAACCGATGGTTTAGAAAAGTAGTCGCCATCAGAGCCGTAGGCAGGGCGATGTTCTTTTGCCGACAAGGTAACTGGCGGGGCATCAAGCCATGCAAATGCGCCCTGTACCTCAATTATTTGCTGCAATATAAACGCACTAGCGCCACCGGGTACATCTTCATCAAGCACAAGCAGTTTGCCGGTTTTTTTGAGCGATTCTGCTATACTATGGTTTAAATCAAAAGGGAGTAGGGTTTGCACGTCGATAAGCTCTACCGAAATACCCAGGCGTTCCAATTGCTGGCAAGCATCCATAGCCAGTCGGCAGCACGAGCCGTAAGTTACCAATGTTATGTCTGAGCCTTCTCTAAGTATTTCAGGCTCTCCTAAAGCAATTTTAAATTCGCCTAGATTATCAGGACGCGCCTCTTTAATGCGATAGCCGTTAAGCGGTTCCACCACAAGTGCCGGATCATCGGCCGATAATAAGGTATTGTAAAAACCGGCCGCCTGAGTCATATTGCGGGGTACGCAAACATACATGCCTCGCAAAGCATGTATAATCATGCCCATAGGCGAACCTGAATGCCACACACCCTCGAGGCGGTGCCCTCGGGTTGAAATAATAAGCGGCGCTTTTTGCTTGCCTTTGGTGCGATACTGAACTGTAGCCAAATCGTCGCTCAGAATCTGCAAGGCATATAATAAATAATCGAGGTATTGAATTTCGGCAATGGGCCGTAATCCGCGCATAGCCAAACCAATGCCCTGTCCGGCTATAGTAGCTTCTCTAATACCGGTATCACTTACGCGAAGCTCGCCGTATTTTTTTTGCATGCCCTCTAAGGTCTGATTTACACCTCCGATCATACCGGCATCTTCTCCAAAAATGAGTAGTCGCGGATCGCTTTCCAAAAGTTTGTCGTAATTGTCGCGGAGAATTTCGCGACCATCAACCATGGGCGCGTCAGCACTGTAGCTCGGTGCTACAGGTTTAACTTTTAGTGCCGAATGTTCGTTTTCGCTGTATAGCCAGCTCGAATAAAGTTCTTTTGACTCGGTGTCTTTATCTTTAAGCCAC
>JBILCR010000008.1:0-15764 GCA_044353055.1 Flavobacteriales bacterium | reverse complement strand
CATCGGCCTGCGGATGTAATACTTCTATCGAATGTTTCTCGTCGAGCAGATAAATTTTACCGTCCGAACAGGCTATCGCTGTTTGGGTGCCATCGGCCGATCGTTCGATTTTTCGAATTTTCTGCTCCGAAATTTTGATGCGTGCTTTGTTTTCTAAACGATCTGCATCCCAAATACTTAAGACTCCATCGGCTCCGGCGGCCCAAATTTCCTGGCTATGCGGCATCCATTTTAAATCAAAAACGCCCATCTGATGTGCCATCCAATAGTGGATTTCCTTTCTTTCATTCAAATCAACCACATGAATCCCGCCTTGATTGTTACCGATAAAAAGTAACGATTTCGTGCGAAGCGCAAGCAAACTGTAAATAACACCGGCCGATCGAGCAATAATCCGGGGATTGAGCTGCTCCAATAGATCCCATTCTACCACCTGGGTATCGCTTCCACCCGAAAGAAAAAATCCATCCTGTATAGCAGGCGCCACACAATATACCGCAGCCTGATGTCCCGAAAAAACCGCATGCCGCGTAAGCCTCACATCCATGACGCAAAGGTAAAAGGCAAAAAGACAATCGGGTAATTTTTAAAAGAATTATCCTGTGCAAAGCACACTTTCATGATTGATGCCCATAGCACCGCAAGACGCATTTGCTTGGTATGATGTAAAGTCTAAATTTGCACCGCATTCCATTTGGGTACTATGAAAAAAACAATCCTTATCGCTGGTCTTTCCTTGTTGCTTATGCCTTTAGGCGCACAAACCGCCAAACCGTTTCAGTTTGAGGCCGACCGTTTTGCCGACATACAGGTGTTGCGTTACGAGGTTCCGGGGTTCGAACAATTATCTTCGAAACAGAAAGAGTTGGCCTACTACCTTTATGAAGCAGCTCTGTGCGGGCGCGATATTATCTGGGATCAGAAATACCGAAACAACCTAACCGTTCGCAAAACACTTGAGGCTATATGGGAGCATTACTCAGGCGACCGAAAAGCCGCCGATTTTGCCAAATTTGAAACCTACACAAAACGGGTGTGGTTTTCGAACGGCATTCATCATCATTATGCCAGCGATAAAATTCTGCCCGAATTTGGCATCGGCTATTGGACCGAGCTTATCGAAAAAACCCCAGCCGAAAAACTGCCCTTAGGGAACTATTCAAAACTGGAATTCATCGGATGGTCTGCCCCGGTAATGTTTGACCCGCATTTTGACGGCAAAACCGTTAACCTAGAATCGGGCATCGATAATATTGCAGGCTCGGCTAATAACTTCTACGAAGGCGTTACGCAAAAAGAGGTAGAAGAATTTTATGCTGCACTCAATGACCCGAACGACCAAACACCTGTTGAGCATGGTTTAAATTCAAAACTTGTAAAGGAAAACGGAAAACTGGTAGAGAAAACTTGGAAAGTGGGGGGCATGTATTCTGCTGCCATCGAAAAAATTGTTTATTGGCTCGAGAAGGCGGTAACAGTTGCTGAAACAGCGGAGCAGAAAAAATCGCTGGAACTCCTGGTTGAATACTACAAAACGGGTGATTTGGAAAAATTTGATGCCTACAACGTGGCCTGGGTTAAAGATGTAAAATCAACCATTGATAATGTAAACGGCTTTATTGAGGTATATCAGGATGCATTGGGCAAGCGCGGCACATTTGAGGCCGTAGTTTCGATTAAGGATTTTGAAGCCACCAAGATGATTGAAACCATTGCTAAAAATGCTCAATGGTTTGAGGATAACGCGCCTCTGATGCCGAACCACAAAAAGAAAAAGGTAAAAGGCATTATCGGGAAATCGATTAATGTAATTGTTGAAAGTGGCGATGCGGCTCCGTCAACACCTATCGGGATTAATTTACCCAACAGCAATTGGATTCGCCAACAGCACGGCTCAAAATCGGTGGCCTTAGGAAACATTGTAGGTGCATATAATGTGGCAGGCTCCAAATCGCCCAGTTCGGCCGAATTTGCCCTCAACCAACAAACCCTTGAACGTGCCCAGAAATACGGAAACCTTGCCGCTGCTTTACATACCGATATGCACGAAGTAATTGGACATGCCAGCGGTCAGCTGGAGCCTGGCGTTGCCACACCGGATGTAACCCTCAAGAATTACCAAAATACCCTCGAAGAAGCACGTGCCGACCTTGTGGCTCTGTACTACATCTATGATCAAAAGTTGGTAGATATCGGCGTTATGCCAACACTTGAAGTAGGCATGGCCGAATACGAAAGTTATTTACTAAATGGCCTGATGCTTCAATTGAATCGAATTGAGCCCGGCAAAAACATCGAAGAGGCGCACATGCGCAACCGTCAGCTGGTAGCCAAATGGGTAATGGAAAAAGGGGCTTCTGAAAAGGTGGCCGAGTTCATTTCACGTAATGGCAAAACCTATGTTCAGATTAACGACTATGCGAAGCTGCGCAAGTTGTTTGGCGACTTATTACGCGAAATACAACGTATAAAATCGCAGGGCGATTTTGCTGCAGGTCAGGCATTGGTTGAGAACTATGGCGTTAAGGTTGACGCCAAGCTGCATAAAGAAGTGAAAGAGCGATTCGCAACTTTGAATGTAGCGCCATATAAAGGATTTATTCAACCCCGCTTGGTGCCGGTAATGAAAGACGGTAAAATTACCGATGTGAAGGTAGAGTACCCCGATTCGTTTGCGGCCCAAATGCTTGAGTACAGTAAAAAGTATGCTTTTTTGCCTTTAAAAAATTAAGCTACCTAAGGCAGGTTTTCGATTTATCGCCTCCTGATGGTTTGATTTCTGTCGGGACCCACAGATACTATGGTAATGGGAACCTCCAGTTCTTTTTCGAGCAGGCTGACGTAACTTTTTAAGTTTTCGGGCAGGGCTTCAAAGGTGCTAAGGTTTGAAACATCTTCATTCCAGCCTTCAACCCTCTCGAAGATGGGACTTACAAAATCGGGATGAATATCGTAAGGTAAATTCTTCACCGGCCCGGCTTCGGTTTGGTAGGCGGTGCACACCATCAATTCTTCAAAACCACTGAGCACGTCGGCTTTGGTCATGATAAGTTGTGTTACACCATTTAGCATAATGCTGTACCGTAGGGCAGGAAGATCTATCCATCCGCAACGCCTAGGGCGGCCGGTGGTGGCTCCAAATTCGCGGCCTATCTGGCGTATTTTTTCGCCGGTTTCGTCGTTAAGTTCGGTAGGAAACGGACCGCTACCCACGCGGGTACAATAGGCTTTAAAAATTCCGTAAACCTCACCAATAGAAGAAGGAGCCAGCCCTAGACCGGTGCAGGCACCTGCAGCTATAGTATTGGAAGAGGTAACAAAGGGATACGATCCAAAATCAATGTCGAGTAAAGAGCCCTGAGCCCCCTCGGCAAGAATTTTTTTGCCGTCTTTTCGCATATTGTTGATGGCATGCTCGCTTTCGATGAGTTGAAAACGTTTAATATTTTCGATACCGGAGAAAAATGCAGGTTCATGTTCCTCGATTGAATATTGAAAATCGTACTGGTCGAGAATTTCACGATGTTTTTGAACAAGAAAATCGTAGCGTGCTCTAAAATCGGCACGTAAGATATCGCCCACCCGAAGACCGTTTCTCCCTGTTTTATCCATATATGTAGGACCAATTCCTTTAAGGGTAGACCCAATTTTGGAATTCCCTTTAGCGGCTTCAGAAGCGGCATCGAGCAATCGGTGCGTAGGAAGAATAAGATGCGCTTTTTGCGAAATATGCAAATTTCGGGTAGCATCAACTCCCAGCTGAGTGAGTGCTTTTGTTTCTTTTTCGAAAACAACTGGATCAATTACCACTCCGTTGCCCACAATATTGAGCGTATTGGGATGAAAAATACCTGAGGGGATGGTGTGCAAAACATGCTTTATGCCATTAAATTCAAGGCTGTGCCCGGCATTGGGTCCTCCCTGAAACCTTGCCACTATTTCATATTCTGGACTAAGTACGTCCACCACTTTTCCCTTTCCTTCGTCGCCCCATTGGAGGCCAAGTAAAACATCAACCGGCATGATATTATGAATTTTGTTTTTGTGAATTAAATAGTGCCACAGCAGTTTCGAGGCTATCGGCAACAGGAATAATTTGATCGAGACGTGTAATCACCAGCAGTTGTTTAAGTTTCGGATTGAGATGGTACAATACCATATCGCCATCTTTTTTCCTGCATTTGGCCAGAAGGCTTAGTAATACGCTTAATCCCGAGCTGCTCATATAGCTTAATTCTTCAAGATTAATGACCAAATTTGAGGAACCTTCGGTAATACACTCATCAATTTCATCGAGTAAGTCTTTGGCTTCGTAGCGCTCCATAAGGCTTCCTGATAGCTTAATCAAGGAGTGTGTGGTGGATTCGTTGTTAATTTCGTATGAAAATGACATAGTTATTGATTCGTTTTGTGCGGGCAGGAGCCTGTTTGGTTTAGAACGTTGCAGTTGCCGTAAAAAGTTAACGAATGATTATGTATCGTAAAATGGAGGAGTTCGCCTGCCATCTTTTGAATTTGTTGAATACGAGGATCGCAAAATTCAAAAACCTTGTCGCAATTGGAACAAATAAGATGATCGTGCTGCTTGTATTTATAGGATTTCTCAAAATGAGCCTGGCCTTTTCCAAACTGATGTCGGGTTACCAGATGCGCATTTAACAGCAATTCGATAGTATTGTATAGGGTGGCTCTGCTTACGCGGTATTTCTTATTTTTCATGTACACGTAAAGCGATTCAATGTCGAAGTGCCCGTCGTGCGAATAAATTTCTTCCAAAATAGCGAAGCGTTCCGGCGTTTTACGATGCCCGTGTTGCTCCAAATAATTTAAAAAAATTTGTTTTACTGAGTCTTTTGTTTCCTGATCCGACATAATAAATTTCAGCGCGACGCAAATGTAGGTAAACTCGTCAAGGTAACGTAAAAGCGATCGACCTACGCATATTACCTAAACACCTATAAATAAGGATTTAACCGAAATTTGTCAGGATAAAAAATTATTCAATTTTCTTAACAATCAGGTATTGGAATCCATGCGCATAACAGAGGTTACGCCTTTAACCTGCTTAATCTTTCCCATAAGCTCGGTTAAGTGATGCGTATCTTGAACAAAAACCATGATATTGCCTTCGAATACGCCGTCGAGGGAATCGAAGCTTATGGAACGCATGTTTACGTTAAGCTCGTTTGAAATAATGCGGGTTATGTTATTCACAATTCCTACATCGTCGATTCCGTTTACCCTAATACCGGCCATAAATGCAATTTGTTGCTGACTCGTCCATCGCGCTTTTACCACGCGGTAGGCATAGTTCGACATTAGATCTATAGCATTGGGGCAATTGGTTTTATGAATCTTTATGCCTTCATCAACGGTAACAAAACCAAACACTTCATCGCCGGGAATGGGGTTGCAACATGGCGCCAGTTTATAGTCGATTTTGTCCATGTCGTCGCCAATAACGAGCATATCGCTTTTGCCGCGTACTTCTTTTACAATATTTTCGAGGGTGGGGAGTTCCGACTTTTTAGGTTCGGAGCTACGGCTAAAGCGTTTTTTTAGAAGGCTGTACCAACTGGAGTTTTTCTCGCCTCGAGCTATTTTATCGAGATTATCGAGCTTAATAAATCCATCACCAATTCCGTAATACAAATCAAGTGCGCTGTGTACCTTAAAGTGGCGCACCAAGTTTTGAATAATTTGTGGATCGGGGTTTATTTTTAAGTGGCGGAGTTGTTTATCGAGCATTTCTCGGCCTACTTCGGCCACGGCACGTTTTTCTTCTTTGAGCGCCGCTTTTATGCGGCTGCGTGCCTTGGCGGTTACCACGTAGTTAAGCCATTCGTCTTTAGGCTTTTGCTTGTTTGACGATAGAATCTCGATCTGATCGCCGCTTTTAAGCTTGTGACTTAGCGGAACCAGCTTATTATTCACCTTGGCGCCAATGCATGACATTCCCACTTCGGAGTGAATTTCGAAGGCAAAATCCAGCGCCGAACAACCAGCCGGTAGGGTCTTTAATTCGCCTTTCGGTGTAAACACGAAAATTTCTTCCGAAAATAAATTGAGTTTAAAATCATTGATAAACTCCAAAGCCGAAGCATCGGAGTTCTCCATCATTTCGCGAATTCGCGAAAGCCAATCGTCAATTGAACTTTCGTAATCGCTGCGTTCTTTATACTTCCAATGAGCGGCATAGCCTTTTTCGGCAATTTCATCCATCCGCTTTGAGCGAATTTGTACTTCGACCCATTTACCGGTTGGGCTCATTACCGTGGTATGGAGCGATTCGTACCCGTTGGCACGAGGCGTCGAAATCCAGTCGCGCAGTCGATCGGGATTGGGCTGATAAATATCTGTAATGATAGAATACACCCGCCAACAATCGGCCTTTTCGGCATCTTCGGGCGTATCAATAATGATGCGTATGGCAAAAATGTCGAAAATCTCTTCAAAGGGAATGCCCTTTACCTTAATCTTATTGTAAACAGAGTAAATTGATTTAGGCCTACCCTTTATATCGAAATGAAGGCCTGCCTGCATTAAGCGGGTTCGTATGGGATAAATAAACCGTGAAATAAAGCGCTTTCTTACTTCGTCGGTATTCTTAAGCTTGTTAATAATTTCATCGTACACATCGGGCTGGGTGTATTTTAAGCCCAGATCCTCCATCTCGGTTTTAATGTTGTATAGACCAAGACGGTGCGCAAGTGGTGCATAAAGAAATAATGTTTCGGAGGCAATTTTAAGCTGCTTGTCGCGGGCCATGCTTTCGAGGGTTCGCATATTATGCAGCCTGTCGGCCAGCTTAATGAGGATAACGCGCACATCGTCGCTCAAGGTGAGCAATACCTTACGGAAGTTCTCGGCCTGAATGGAGGTGCTTTGGTCAAAAACGTTTTCAATTTTTGTGAGGCCATCGATAATTTTTGCCTCTGTTTCGCCGAAAAGGTTTTTGATATCGTCGAGACTCACCTCGGTATCCTCAACGGTATCGTGCAGTAATGCACATATTACAGCAGTGGTACCAAGCCCAATTTCGCCCGCAACAATTTGAGCTACGGCAATAGGATGATAAATATAGGGTTCGCCCGATTTGCGGCGCATGTTTTTATGCGCATCGAGAGCAAGATCGAAAGCCTTTCGCAATTGAACTTTGTCTTTTCTAGCGGCTTTCTCGCCTAGGGTTCGCAAAAGCGCACTGTAGCGCTTTAGGATTTCCTTTTTTTCAGCTTCTAAATCTATGGCAATTGCCGTCATAGGTATAATTCAATTCCTAGTGCTAAAGATACGGCACATAAAGCATCCGATAGTATTTAAAACAAGGAGTTTTTAACGGGTATGTTGTTGGTTAAAATTGAAATGCGAAGATTTCATTGGCCTTAATTTTCTGCTCCACCGCGGAAGGCTTTCTACCCCTTGACTATCATACACATCGGAAATAAACTTGCAAACTGAAAGCAAATATTTCAATTTGCAAGTTTGTTGTATATTTTCTTGATAGTTAGCTATATTGGTTACAATAGAATTTCAGAAAAATCGAATATTGGTTTGTACGGAAGCTACCTCTTTTATGCCTTGGATGATAAAAACGTTAAGGTGATTGCCTAAGGGTCTTTATAAAGATGATTTCTGAGGATGTGTAGGTTATTAGAATATAAAGGCCAACCGCAGAATATCAAAAAAGGGGGAAACAGCTGTCCCCGCCCGGTCTCAAGTTCGGCAATAGAAATTAAACCAGCAAATGCCATTTTTCGACCGGTTTATGCACAAGGCCGTTGAAAAGTAAAGCCGTTTATAAACGTTTATAAACGACTAGTGCCGGCCTTGTTTCGTAACTTGAACTCTGGGGAGGAGGTTGGAGGCCCCCGAAGCCAACAAACAGGCTTCTCCAATTTTTACAAGCAATTCAGACGCTAGGAAAATCATCAATTTTGTTTACCTGTGCATACAATCTTACCTTTTCAGAGGCATGCCGTTCGAGTGAATGAAAAATTCAATGTTTACAGGATTGCAAATTCCAATCGCTCCCTGCATCACTTCTTCTCCACATCTTCCATCTGAACATCAAGCCTGCGAATTTCATCAAGCCTTGCCTTAAGCGTATAGATGTATTGGTCTGCTATACGTAAGTTATGCGCATCGGCCGCCTTTCTGGCCCAAGTTAGTGCTTCGTCGTAATTGCCCATAAATTCTGCGGCCACAGCCCTATTGTATGTTGCACGTTTTGCAATTTTGGAGTTTTCAGATTTCGAAAGCCGCTCCCAGATAGCCGATGCTCCTTCCCAATCGCCACGACGGGCCATTTTCTTGGCTCTTTTCATTTGCCCCGACCGTGCTGCGCGCCCATAAATCTCGCGAGAATAGTTAACCCACGAAGGCGAAATTCTTAATCCGTATGCATCACCCCCCTCAGAGGCCGTGCGCATAATGGCATCCACAGGAAAAAGCAATGCTCTTCGAGCAATATCTGCAGTTTTGCCGGTAGCACTAAAACCTCGGTTTGCCCTCATCGTATGCTGATCGATCATGGAACCATTCGCCCCCTGGTATAACCTCCAGCTCATATTTATATTAACGTTCTCGATAGCCTCAAAATAATTTTCGATAACTTCTTTCCCATCAACCGTGCGCTTGCGTTGACGCGGTTCGGTAATCACCGCAATATCAGAGTCGAACCCTTCAATGGCAATTACGGCGTCTGCCTGATATGTGGCGCATAGCGACTTTATCTCATCAACCGAAAGCGGTGGAGGTAAAATTCCTGTTCCTGTGCCGTAAAGTATATCATTAGCAATAGAAACCTTGTATTTGGGGCCATCCATCAACCTACGCTGTAAGGTAGAAAGTGCTTGTTCAACTCCACGTTTATCGGCAAATAATATTTCACCAGTAAAAATTCCTTCAACAATGTTAAGCCATTGATTTTGGCGGTTTGCTTTGTAGCGGTTCACCAAAACTACCGATTGAATTTCTTTGGGGAGTGTAACATCCGCAGGTCTAAGGCCTGAATAAGAAACGGCGGTTCGGCACGACGAAAAAAGAACAGAACCGATAACGATGAGTGCGAAGATTTTTTTCATAACAATACACTGCTAAATTAAGAATTCGGGGTGATTGACATTTAAAATTGCGCCTTGCAAGGTTTGTGCCTTTTATGGATTTACCTTATCGCTTAGTTCGAGCCAGCGCAACGTCTTTTCTTCCAGCATTTCACTTGCCTTTTTCAACTCTTCACCCAAACGATTCAATTCTATATGGTCCGAAATTCCGCTGTTTAGTGTAGAGGTCAATTGCTGCACTTGTTCTTCTAGCTTTGGAATTTCGGCATCGAGTTGGTTGAATTCGTGCACTTCCTTAAACGATGGTTTTGCCGTGTTCTTAGGTTTTTCGGCAACAGTGACAGGCTCTTGTTTCGGCGCCTGATCTGTAGGTTTTTCTTTTTCGCCTAGTTCGCTGCGGTAATCGGTGTAATTGCCGTTATAGTCGCGTATAATGCCGTTCCCTTCAAAAATAAAGAGATGATCGGCCAATGTATCCATGAAATAACGGTCGTGCGACACAATTAGCACACAGCCCGTGTAGCTTTCCAGAAATTCCTGGAGTATGTTAAGCGTTTGAATGTCGAGATCGTTCGTAGGCTCATCGAGTATCAGAAAATTGGGATTTTTCATCAACACGGTGAGCAGGTATAGCCTCCGTTTCTCGCCCCCACTCAATTTCTGAACCTGGGTGTATTGCACCGGTGGCGGGAATAGAAACAAGGTAAGCAGCTGCGATGCGGTGAGGTTACGGCCATCGGCCAGAGGAATAACATCGGCAACGTCTTTAATTACTTCAATCACGCGTTTATCCGGACTCATCTTAATGCCATCCTGTGCATAGTAGCCAAAAACCACCGTTTCGCCGGTTGTGATTTTTCCACTATCGCTTTCAAGTTCACCGGTAATCATCTTCAGCAAAGTCGATTTTCCACAGCCGTTTTTACCCACAATACCAATCTTTTCGCCCCGTTTAAACGTATAGGTGAAGGGTTCGATGAGCACCGTTTCGCCATAGCGCTTCGACACTTTTACAAGTTCAAGTATCTTCCCTCCCAAACGGTTCATCTTTACGCTAAGCTGAATTTGATCGTCTTTGAGGCGTTGCGATGCTTTGTCCTTAATATCGTAAAATTGATCGATGCGTGCCTTGGCCTTGGTTCCGCGTGCTTTGGGCATGCGCCGCATCCATTCGAGCTCACGGGTAAATGTGTTGCGGGCCTTTTCTACCTCGCTGTTAAAGGCAAGACGGGCGGCCTCTTTCTTCTCTAAATAATAGGCGTAATTGCCCTTGAAGCGTTGAATAGATTCGCGGTCGAGTTCGAGAATATCGGTGCAGACCTGATCGAGGAAATAGCGGTCGTGCGTTACCATGAGTATGCTCACATTGCTGCGGCGAAGCCACGATTCGAGCCATTCAATCATATCGATGTCGAGGTGATTGGTGGGCTCGTCGAGGATGAGCAAATCGGGTTCGCGCACCAGTAGCGCGGCGAGTGCCACACGTTTGCGCTGTCCGCCCGAGAGCGTTCCCATTTTCTGATTGAGGTTGTGAATGTTGAGACGCCCCAGAATTTCCTTCACACGGGCTTCAATATCCCATGCTTTGAGATCTTCGACCTTGCGGATGGCCTCTTCCAAAGCAGATCCTTCGGCGTTTTGATCGAGCAGCATTTCGTAGTTTCGGATGGCTTCCATACGAGGATCATTCCAACTGAACACGGTTTCTTGGATGGTTTTTTCGGGTTCATAGGCCGGATCCTGATCGAGGAAAGCCATGCTGATGTCGTTTCGAAAAACTACATCGCCCGAATCGGCCACATCACGCCCGGCCACAATACGAAGTAGGGTAGATTTCCCCGCTCCATTTTTGGCAATTAGGGCTGTTTTCTGGCCCTGCTGCAGCCCAAAGCTGATTTCTTTAAATAAAATACGTTCTCCGTAAGATTTGCTGAGTCGGTCGACCTGAAGGTAATTCACGCGGTAAAGGTAGGACTAAGTTTTACACTGATAGAAAAAAGTAAAAAGGAGAAAATTGAAAGTAACCCTTTCAACAATTATCCTTACTCCGCCCGCTTTTCGACATTGTCCGATTTTTCGTCTTTTTTCGGCGGAACAACGATGTAAATAATCCGCACCGGTGCATTGCCTGTATGATGCACCCTATCATGATTGGGGGTTGTGTTGTGCGTTAGCGTTACCATTCCAGGCTCAGGTTCGGGCTCCTCGTCATCACCGTCGGGGCTTAGATAAACCGGCTTCGGCGGGCCTTCATGCCTGTAAACTACAGCACATATCAACCCCGTTAATGCCCCCGCAAGATGCGACTCCCATGAAACGTGTTTAAAGAGCGGCAAAACGCCCCAAACCATTCCACCATAAAGAAATATGGTAAGAAACGAAACCGATATGAGACGGTTATCGTTTCGTAACATCCCACTTAAAGCCAGGAACGAAGCCATTCCATAAACAATGCCGCTGGCTCCAATATGCATGCTCGGACGGGCAAACAGCCATACCGCTACTCCTGTAAACAACCATATCCATAGAATCACACGAAATGCAATTCCCCTATAAAAGAACAATAAACAGGCTCCAAGAATAAATAACGGCAAACTATTGGAGCCCAAATGATTAAAATCGCCATGAATAAATGGGGCAGTAACAATGCCAACTAAGCCTTCGGGATTGCGCGGTTTCAATCCAAAGCGGTAAAGCCTTAAATCGAAAAACGTATCGTAAACATAGGTAACTCCAAGAAGCATGACGAAAATACCTGCAATTATGGCACTTATTATCAGCCTTTTTTTCTCGGCCTCCCGCTCAATATCGGGGTTTACGGCACTATTTTCAATACTTTCATGTAAACCATTAGCGCGCATAACTGTTAGCTTCTTAACTTGCCCCCGATTTTAGTGCCATAAAATAAGGTGTCGCACCATTTATGTTTTCCAATTCTGTGATATTGTTTCGCTTTTTATTTTCGATTGCCCTACTGGTAATGATTGACATTTATTTTTACCAGGCCGTGCGAAAAATTACGGCAGGATGGCCGCATAGAAAAAAGAAACGGGTAGTTTTCTTTTATTGGGGCTTAACTGCAGCCATCGTATTCCTCACCATATTTAACGTAATCACCTATCAAAACCCGGTTTTACCCAGAACCGTATCGCTTTACATTTTTTGTTTTTTAATGGTGGTATTCATCTCTAAACTCGTTGGATCGCTGCCTTTAATCATCGAAGATGTGTTTCGGTTGTTTCGGATGCTGGGTTTATTTTTTACCAAGGGAACACGTGGCTTAGAGGAGCGCAAAGGCATCACCCGGGGTAAGTTTATAAGTCAAATGGCTCTTGGTTTGGCAGCTGTGCCTTTTAGCTCCATGCTTTTTGGAATGGTTAAAACGGCGTTCGACTTCAAAATTCGAAATGTAAAAATTCCCATTCCCAATTTACCGGATGCATTTGCTGGGTTTAAGATTGTTCAGATATCGGATATACACAGCGGCTCATTTATCAGTGGCAGCCATTTCGAAAATGCCGTAGCGTTAATTAGCAGTCAAAAAGCCGATATGATTGTTTTTACCGGCGATTTGGTAAACGACAGAGCCGCAGAAGCCGAGCCTTTTGCCGCCATTTGGAAAAATCTGAAAGCACCCCACGGCGTATATTCAGTTTTGGGCAACCACGATTACGGCGATTATGTCATGTGGGAAAATGACGAACTAAAACGGCAAAATCTTGAACGCTTATGCGCCTTGCACGGTGAAATGGGCTGGACGCTCCTTCGCAACGAGCATCGCATCATTGAACGCAACGGCGAGAAGATTGGCTTGCTTGGAGTTGAAAATTGGGGCTCGGCCTTGCGTTTCCCTAAAAAAGGTGACGTGTTAAAGGCACGTGAAGGCATGCCTGATGTGCCGGTTAATATTTTATTATCTCACGATCCATCGCACTGGGATTCGAAAGTTTTTCAAGAAAATCCCGAAATTAATTTGATGCTTTCGGGGCATACCCATGGATTCCAATTTGGCATCGAAATTCCGGGCTTTAAGTGGAGCCCCTCGCAATACGTGTATCCGCAGTGGGCCGGCTTGTATACCCGCAACAATAGACATTTATATGTAAACCGCGGATTGGGTTTCCTGGGATATTTGGGGCGGATTGGCATCAATCCCGAAATAACGGTATTAGAACTGCAGAAAGCATGAAGCTAGCAGGCCAGATAGGGTTTTAAACATATTTATAGTTATATCCACTGTATTATTATACCTAGAACGCTGTGCTTCTTGGAAATTCAATACCTTCGCGGGGCATGAAAAAAATCCTGATTACAGGAGGATCGGGTTTTATTGGCCGGTACTTCGTAGCACGTTTTCTTGATGCTGAGGTTTATATATTTGACCTTAAAGCACCCGACTACACCTCGCATGCCCACTGGATAGAAGGCGATGTTCGAAATAAATCGGCATTAATTTTAGCTTCAGAAGGCTGCGATGCCATTGTGCATCTAGCGGCCATGCATCACGATTTTGGCATCAGCGACAAGGAATATTTTAATACCAATGTAGATGGAGCAGTAAATGTGGTAGATGCCGCTGTTAAAAATAGCATTTCTGTTGTGTTAAATTTTTCGTCGGTTGCCGTTTATGGTAAAGCTGGAAATCCAGGACCTACAAGCGAAAGCACCCCACCACAGCCCGAAAACGCTTACGGAAAAAGTAAACTTGAAGCCGAACGCATTTTTTCTAACTGGTGTATGTCGGATCATGCTCGTACACTTATTCAGGTGCGGTCTACAGTTGTATTTGGGGCACACAACCTGGCTAATGTTCTTAATTTAATAAAGGTTATCGATCGTGGCCTTTATATTCATACCGGACCGGGCAATAACATTAAGTCTCTGGCTTATGTAGAAAATCTCGTAGAAGCTTGCTTCTACGCTCTAAACACCACTCAAAACGGCGAACTTCTGTTTAATTACGTTGATTATCCTCAAAAGACAAGCCGCCAAATTGCGCAGCTTCAGGCTGCCTTACTCGGCAAAAACATTCGTTGGGCGGTTCCGCATCGAGTGGCACTTTTCTTATCAATTCCCTTCGACTGGGCAATTAGATGGAGCGGAAAGAATTTACCGGTCTCCTCACAGCGAATAACGAAGCTTAATACGCAAACATGTCACGGAGCCGATAGAATTAGAACTCTTGGCTACACGCAGAAATTCAGCATCGAACAGGGCATGGAACGTATGATTACTTGGTACAGAAAAAGCATTTAATTAAAAACTTACCTTTGCTTCGTTTTATCGGATTGCGCTCTTGATTACCTTTCTAACATCCCTGGTTATTTGTTTGGTATTAACTCCTGCGGTTATCCGTTTTGCAGCACGTCGAAAATGGTTCGACTTACCCGACGATAGAAAGATTCACAGCGAAAGCGTTCCCCGTTTGGGCGGTGTCGCCATTATGGGTTCGTTTCTTATCGCTATTTTCCTTAGCGCCGGACCCGATACCTTGCTACATACTCGCTACTTTCTGGCGGGTTTACTCATTTTATTTTTCTTGGGCCTCTGGGACGATTTGCAACCCGTATCGCCTTACATAAAATTACTTGGCGAATTGCTACCGGCCTTGTTGTTAACCTATTCGGTACGGTTACCGTTAGCGTATTTCTCTTTGGACCTTCAGCTGTTTGAATGGCCAGTAACCATAATTGCCGTTTTATGGATTATTAATGCTTTTAATTTAGTGGATGGCATTAATGGACTTGCCGCATCGATTGGATTGGTTTCTTTACTGGGCATGGCCTTTTTAGGCTCAACTGACGTTGCATTTGTTTCGCTTGCATTTGCAGGCGCATTGCTGGGCTTTCTCTACTATAACTTTACCCGACCAAAGATTTTTATGGGCGATGGAGGCTCCTTACCGTTGGGATATGTGTTGGCTTTTTGCATTACCCGCATATTTACAGATGATTTGGCTAACAGCACATTAGACACCGGTAAGGTGCTAACGGTAGTTGCATTGATGAGCCTCCCTTTATTTGATATGGTGCGTGTTTTTTTTATCAGACTTATAAAGGGTAATAATCCATTTGTAGGAGATCGTAAACATTTGCACCACCTAATGCTCGAGGCGGGATGTACACACGTTTGGGCCACTCTGATTCTGGTATTTCTTTCGTTGATTTTGGCTTTATCGGTTTGGTTTTTACAAAAAGAGATTTCATTTCCTGTCGAAAAACTGCTGGTTTCATTTGCCTTCATGAGTTTAACACCCCTAGTTTTTACACTAGCGGTATGGATGCGGGTACGAAAAATAAGAATTCGACTTAACGTTATCAACGTACCATGAGGCAATATCTCGCACTTATTTTCCTGCTGGTTTTTTGGGGCGAAATACAAGCGCAACATGTTAATGCCGTGATGGATCCGATGTTTTATTCTGCTGTAGTAGAGAAAATAGAGCGAGGCAACACGCCATTTCATACCGCGGTAAAACCGTATTTGATGTCGGACATTAAAATGCATGTCCATCCCGATAGTCTTTGGGAAATACATTTGCCTCAATCGAAATTTTTCAATACCAAATTGAGCCGAAAGTTGTTTGCAGAACATCTTATAACGCTCGAAAAGCCCGACTATCAGGTGTATGTTGATCCTTTGTTTTCCTTTGACATAGGTAGCGATCAACAAAGCGCACAAAATACCAGCGTAAATTCGAGA
>JBILCR010000199.1:0-4730 GCA_044353055.1 Flavobacteriales bacterium | reverse complement strand
TTGTCCTCAGTTCGAGTAATTACCTACAAAGGGCTCACGGTTAATGCATGCAATGATAACGGATGTAATTTTATTCTCAGGGGCATACGAAACAGCGCCGATTGGCAGTTCGAGCATCCTATAGCTGTAATGAATCACAGTATGAGTACCGCGATTGAAACCGTTTTTCTAGCAGCACGCGAATCCAATATGATGCTTTCATCCACCATTCTTAGGGAAATTTATCGCAATGGGGGCAACATCAGTGCTTACGTTCCTGTTCTTCCAATTAGTTCTATCTAATTAAAGCCATGAGGGTTGCGCTGCTTGGTTTGACAGTTGTTTTTTTAGGGGCTATTTCCGCATCGGCTCAAACGGTTTTAATGCTTAAAACAGAGGGTGTTAATGCAGCGGTTAAAGTAACTAAAGTATCAGATCCTATAGCATTCTTTGAAGAAAAAGTAGTTAATACGACAATAGATTCGGAGTACAAAACTATTTTATTGGCTGATTCGGGATATTATGTTTTGCGCTCTAACGGCATTGAGGCTGGGATTCAGGCACTTAAATTTGACACCTTATGGATGGAGCTAAGCCTAAAAAAGCAGCGATTTTTATACATAAAGGGCAGCGCAGCGAATGACTTGCGTGAAATGGAGCGAGTAGATTCACTATGCGATGTTAAATTGCTCGAATGGTTGCCGCAGCCACTCACCAAAAGAGTAAAAGAGATAAAATATTTTTCGGATACCTTAAAAACGTCCTATTCAAATTTTCCTACCGCCTGGATAAGGGACTACGTGTTCTACCGCACTGCTGCTATTGAAATAAGCTTAGATGCCGGAAAAAGAACATCGCTCATGGAGCGTTATTTTTCGGGCAATGCACAGCCTTGGAATTACGCCTGGATGGAAGCCTTTCGGTACCTATTTGAAGGATACGTGGTTCAGAAAACCAACGGGCGCTATGGAGCAGCCTTGGATTCGGCTCTTAAACAAGGAAAATTTGAATCGCTTTATGCCCTTTGTTCTAAAGACAGTTTGAAACTTAGCCCTGAGAATAGAGAAATGGCAGTGTTGTTCGAACTTTCAAATTTGGCAAATGATCGAAGGTATAGTATCGATAAATTAGCGAAAGCCGTTAAGGAATTAAAAGAACGCAGCATGTATTCAGCCGTGCGCAAAAGTGCAGCTATCGTACTTGATCGCTGGGGCCGTTATGAAAAAGGGCGCGTTGTTGTAGATTTTTCGTTTAGTACTTTGGGTGAGACAAAGCGCTTGTCGGACTTTAAAGGTAAAGTGGTGTACGTAGCCTATTACCCCGACTTTAATCAGGCTACACGGCGTGATTTGCTCCTGCTCAAGGCGCTAAAAACTAAATTTGAAAAGGAAATGATGTTTTTAGCCGTGATAAACACTACGGAAGAATCAGGCCTAAGGCATGCTGCCCAGCAACTTGCGTGTGGTTTTCCGGTTGTGACACTTTCTGAATGTTCATCTGAGTTTGAACTCTTGCCTGAGGCGATGGATGCCACAACGTATTTGCTCATCGATAGAAAAGGGCGCTTTCTTCAGGCACCTGCCGAAGGACCCGCTACCGACGTAGAAGCTGCATTTTTAAACGCCATTAAAGAGTAGCAATTCCTCCATATTATTGAAGGTTCGATTGCTTTTCGAGGTATGCATGCCATACTAATTTGAGGTTGATGTATGAATGCGTAAGCAGGTTTTCGGCCTCAGCCTGCTGCTTCCAAACAGCTTGCTCAATATGCTCTTCGTATTGTGGGGCAAGTTCCATAGTGCTTTTTGATGTAGCAAGAAACCAAAAGGTTTCTTTTAAAATAAGCTCATTTTTATGGAGATACAAATGCCAAGTTGTACACAGTGAATTATTTAGCTCGAGTTCCGTTAATCCTGTTTCTTCGCATATTTCTCGTTTAGCTGCTTCTTCAACACTTTCGTCTTTTTCAATTTTACCTTTGGGGAGGTCCCAATGGCCCAAACGATGAATAAGTAATACCTCTTGAACCTCATTCAATACTAGGCCTCCAGCTGCCTGAAGTACAGTACATTGGCTTTTAATATGGTGTAAAAACGCGGGGAATTGTTCAAAGGGAATGGAATAGAATATTTTCTTATTGCTTTGATTTACAAATGTTTTATAAATGCTATCTAATGTGTCGCTTTCGAATGAGGGATGGATAATTATTGTATTTTCCTCATTATCAAATGCGAATGTGCCATTGTTGAAAACTAGGGCTGATTGGTTAAGGGAAACCGCGTACATTTGTTCTATGATTTATAATAAAGACACGGCAGAACAGCTTGCCGACTTTTTATTGCAAATAAAGGCGATTAAGTTGGAGCCCGCAAAACCCTTTCAATGGGCCTCGGGCTGGATGTCACCCATTTATTGCGATAATCGATTAACCTTATCGTTTCCTAAAGTGCGCACATTTATTCGCCAGGAAATGTCAAAAGCTGTGGTTGAAAAATTCGAAAAACCCGATGTTATTGCAGGTGTGGCCACAGGCGGAATTGCACATGGTGCGCTAGTAGCTCAGGAAATCGGAATCCCTTTCGTTTATGTGCGTTCTGCCTCAAAAGGTCACGGATTGGAAAATTTAATCGAGGGCAAAATAGATCGTGGTCAAACCGTCGTTGTGGTTGAAGATTTGGTATCTACCGGGCAAAGTAGCATTAAGGCTGTTCAGAGCTTACGCGAGGCCGGCGCCCAAGTAAAAGGGCTGATAAGTATTTTCGATTACGGATTCGACCATTCAAAGGCGCTGTTCGAAAAAGAAAAATGTCCGTATTTCAGTTTAAGTAATTACGATACCTTGCTGGTTAGGGCATTAGCCAACAAATACGTTAACAAAAAGGACGAGGAACTTTTAAAGTCTTGGCGTTCAAAACCTGAATCATGGGGTGGTTCTTTAAAAATTGCCTGATATGCTCGAAATTAAAACCTCGCCTCAGCAAATAGCTGCTTCTCCTGATAAAGTTTTTCAATTTTTAGCCGACCTAAATAACCTTCAAAAACTCATGCCCGATAGGGTAGAGGGATGGCAATCCGATGCCGATAAATGCACATTTACTATTAAAGGAATGGCCACTATCGAGATGCAAGTAAAGGAGCGCAACCCTAATTCCTCTATTGCTTTAGAATCTTTCGGGAAATCGCCCTTTCCCTTTACGCTTTCTTCATCTATTCAAGATAAGGATGGAGGTGCCGAGGTCGCGCTTATTTTTAAGGGCGATATGAATCCGTTCATGAAGATGATGGCCGAAAGTCCGCTTCGTAATTTCTTTAATCAATTGGCCGAAAAACTTCCCCAGCAATTTATATAAAATGAAGGCACGCATTGCCTATTGAATTGCTGTTAATCCTTAAACTGTAACATGAAAAAGTTGCTTTCAAATAACTTTATTTTTCCTTTGTTTCTTGCTGCATTAACGCTTTTTGGGTGCAGAATTCCGGAAGATCCTGAAGCCGTGGGCTATCAATTTTTAAACGCCCTTGCCGATCAGGACTTTGAATCGGCAAAAGAGTATGCCACCGACGAAACGGCCATGATGCTCGATTTTATGACTGAAATGTTGAAAGCGCAACCGGTTCCGGTGAAAAAAGACAAGAACCGTAAAATAAAACTCAAAGAAATTAAAATGCAAAAGGGAGACACTACGGCCATGTGTCTATTTATTCTTAATGATTTGGAAGAAGTACCCATCGAACTTAAAAAGAGAAAAGGGTTGTGGAAAGCACATCTCCCTTTTGACATGCCGCAAGGTGATTTTTCGGAACAAGCTCCAATGTTTGAAGAAGAATTGGATTCGATTCCAATGAACAACGATTCTCTCAATAATACTACGCCATCCCTTAATCAAGCGAATCCATAGGATTTCGTAGATGTTTTAAGTACCCGATGGGATTAGAAAAATCTTCAGTCTTGTGTAAAGGCTGTGTAAAGGTTGTATTGTAGTAAGAAGTAATTTTGAAAAATGTAAATATGTTCATACGCAAACATTTAAACATAAATAATATACTTATAGAAGAGTATAAATTCGATCGTGAATTGAATATGGAATCTTTTATTATTGAAAACCCTGACATTATATCAATAAACGATGATTGGCTAAGAGATGTAAATGTAGTTTTGTCAGAAGCACAACTACTAGATGGAAGGAAAAAATCGGGAAAAAAGGATGGTAGAATTGACTTAATTGCAACCTATAATCAAGATTATTTAGCAATTATAGAGCTTAAAAAGGGTGTAATCAATATGAATCACCTCGAACAGCTTAAAGATTATTTAAATGAAAAAGAAAATATATTAGTTAAGCATCCTGCTATTTGG
Organism: Flavobacteriales bacterium; assembly: GCA_044353055.1. Taxonomy (GTDB): domain Bacteria; phylum Bacteroidota; class Bacteroidia; order M30B66; family M30B66; genus CAMCXT01. The sequence continues at coordinate 394 of JBILCR010000199.1, read as the reverse complement.
GATAATACTGTCGGTAATCCTAAATGGCTTGGGGTAATAATAGGAAATGAAATAAGCTCAGAGTTAATGAATCATATTTGCAATCAACCTACTGGCGCAAAGGAGATTCCAATCGCAGCAATAGTTATCAAGCGTTATCGAGGAAGTGATAGAAATATCTATACTACTACTGATGTTTATTTCAACCCAAAGCATAAGCAGAAAGATTTAAGTAAATACCTCTATAGAGGTGAATCATATAACAAGGGCAGATTAGCTCTAGCAGTTATCAAAGATTATGTCTATAAAAATCCCAAAATATCCCTTCAGTCGTTAAAAGTAGTATTTCCCTATAAATTAGAAACATTATCAATTGCCTTAGCAGAAAACTCAAAAGGATATATGAGATATTTTA
>JBILCR010000198.1:0-4749 GCA_044353055.1 Flavobacteriales bacterium | reverse complement strand
AAATTGCCGCTTACCCACGGCGGAATTTGTGAAAATGGAACTATCGTGTGTCCCTTTCATCGCTATGCTTGGGATTTAAAAACCGGCCGTGAAGTGGAGCGGCGTGAAGTGAATATTAATCTATATCCCATTGAAGAGCGTGTAGAAGGATTGTTTATAGGAATTGAAAAATAGTATCGGGATTATTCGTGGTACTATTTTAAAAGAAACTCCCCTACCAGACATCCACTAATTTAACACGTTCCTTTTGGGGCATCCAGGACGCATTTTGTTCCAAACCATTATTGAGGTTATACATACACAAGCGCTCGTTAGTCTCAACAATTACATAGGAATTGCATTGTGCTAAAACGTTTTTAATAGGAACATTTTTAAGGACTTGATTCCCATCTTTATCAATTAATACTGTTTTGTTCAAGGGCGTTTGAACCACCGATGTTGGGCCATTAAAAGGAGCGATATACCGGTACTGTGCCGGAATCACAATACGGCCGTCTCCCGAAACGAGCCCATACCACAAGTCGTTGGGCGGGCCCGCACTAAAAACAAAGCGGTTGGGTCCGACGGGCTCAAGCCCGTCAAAAAATACGTTACGAGGGAAATTTCCGGAAGAGTCAATTAAGGTCCATCCCAGATTGCTCAAAACGGTTGTATAGCCATTTTGGCAAAAGCCAACTTCAAAAAAGCGAGGTTCAAGGGCAAGCGATCCATGCTTTTGAATTACAAAGCCTATGCGATCGTTTGTAAAGACAGGTACGCAATTGCCTGGATGTTCGGCCGCAACATCAGAAAAGGGCCCTAAAACAATAAGGCCTCTCTTGTTTATCAGATAAAAGGCACTGTTTTTTTCAACCCAGGCATGTCCGCCTTTAAACGCATATGCATTGGTAAAGGCACCACTTATTTCTACATCACCATGATAATTTATATACTCCCAAAAACCATTTTGTTTGTTTAAAACTGTAGCAAGCCCCTCAAAAAATGCGGGTTCGCCATTTTCTCTGCCAAAGTATAATTTGGGAGGAATTACCCAACGGCCCTTTTCATCGGCAAAACCCCATTCAGCCCCTTTTTTTAATGCGATTATGCCGTCCTTATAAATTCCTGCTGCCGAAAATTTAGGCTTTATGCAGGTGTTTCCCATAGAATCAATGAGGCCCCATTTGCCTTTTTCGCAAACGGTAAGAAAGTTGCCCGAACCGGCTTTAATGTCGCTATAGCTCTTTCGACTTATTTTTTTAAGTGTGCCAGAGTAAATATAAAAATCCGTCTGGCTATTAAATTTTATGGCTAATTGCCCCTTCCCCAGAACTCTAAAGGTATCGATGTTTTCAAGCGATGTTTCTGGAGCATCAATCAAAACCAAGGTATACGGTTTTTCATTGCCAATAAGGGCAAGTGTTTGCGCTAAAACACTTATTTGCGCAAAAATTATAATTCCGACAATAAAAATTGCTCGCCTATGCGAGGTCCTTTTTCGGTTTGAATTAAATTGGCACATTCTGTTTTGCTATCGTGTTCAAAAAACAACACCCAGTTTTCGGCGGTTGCTTGCTCAATTATACGCGGCTTTTCTTCAAGGGTTAACAAGGGGCGCGTATCGTAAGCCATTACCCACGCGGTAGGCAAATGCACCGGAGTAGGCAACAAATCGGCGGCATACAAAATCTTACGACCTTTATAATGTATTAACGGCAACATCATCGATTCGGTATGGCCCGATACCCGAATAATTTCGAACCGGTCTGAAAGCTTGTCGCCCTCTAAAAATGCAAGTTGACCCGATTCTTCCAATGGTAAAATGTTTTCCTTAAGAAACGACGCTTTTTCGCGCCCGTTTGGATGAACCGCCCATTCCCAGTGTTCTTTGTTGCTCCAGAAACGTGCATTTTTAAACGCCGGCCGATAACCCGAACGCGCCTCGTTCCATTCTACCGCGCCACCACAATGGTCGAAATGCAGATGTGTTAACAGCACATCAGTAATCTCGTCGCGGTGATAGCCCGCTGCTTCTAGTGAAGCATCAAGGCTGTGATTACCATGCAGGTAATAATGCCCGAAAAATTTCTCATTTTGTTTCGTGCCCATGCCTGCATCAATTAAGATGAGTCGATTGCCATCTTCAACCAATAAGCAGCGCATGGCCATAGGAATCATGTTGTTTTCGTCAGCGGGGTACAAGGGCTGCCACATCGATTTGGGTACAACGCCAAACATGGCACCGCCATCGAGTTTAAAATCGCCAGCGTGGATTACGGATAGTTTCATAGCATGAACTTACAGGTGCATGTTGACAAGTTTCCGAACTTCGGAAAACGGATACACAATGCGGGCATAAATTTACCTTAAAATTTTAATGATGAAGATTCATCTCATTGCAATTGGCGGAAGTGCCATGCACAATTTGGCCATTGCCTTGAAACGAGCAGGTCATATCGTTAGTGGCTCGGACGACGAAATTTTCGAGCCCTCGCGCACCCGCTTGCTTAACGAGGAGTTATTGCCGGCAGCTTCCGGATGGTTTCCTGAAAAGATCGACGTATCGTTCGATGCTATTATTCTGGGTATGCACGCCCGTGTTGATAATCCTGAGTTATTGCGTGCGCAGGAATTGGGCTTAAAGATTTACTCGTATCCGGGGTATATGTTTCAAGAGAGCCGCGATAAAACCCGCGCTGTGATTGGCGGTAGTCATGGAAAAACCAGTATCACAGCAATGGTCTTACACGCCATGAGTTTCGGCAAGCTCGATTGTGATTATCTTGTAGGTGCCCAACTCAAAGGATTCGACACTATGGTGCGCCTCACACCCGGTGTGCCGCGTATTGTCTTGGAGGGCGACGAATACCTGGCTTCTCCGATTGAACGTGTTCCTAAGTTTCATTTGTACCATCCGCATGTGGCACTTATCAGTGGAATTGCATGGGATCACATCAACGTTTTCCCTACGTTCGAAAGTTATGTGGAGCAGTTTCGTTTGTTTACCGATAAAATAGAGCAGGGGGGAACCTTGGTGTATTACGAGGGTGATCCCGAACTCGCAAAGATTGCCAAAGCAGCGCGCAATGATGTTAAATTGGTGCCTTACACAACGCATCCGCATACCATTCGTAACGGCATTACGTGTTTGCACACGTCGCAGGGCGAAGTGCCGCTGCAGATTTTCGGGAAGCATAATCTGCAGAATGTTTCGGGTGCGCTGGAAGTATGTCGTTGTTTAGGCCTTTCTGACGAAGTGTTTTACCACGCTATTAGCAGTTTCGAGGGAGCAGCACGCAGGCTCGAACCCGTTTTTCAGAATGCGCATACCCGCATTTATAAGGATTTTGCACACTCGCCATCAAAGCTAAAGGCAACCACCGAAGCCGTGCGCGAACAATTTCCGCAAAACCGGCTCATCGCTTGTATGGAGCTGCACACCTTTAGCAGTTTGAATGCACAATTTCTGGAGGAATACAAAGGGTCGATGGCCGGAGCCGATGAAGCCTTTGTGTATTTTAATCCGCACACGGTGCAGCACAAAAAGCTTGAGGTCATAACAAAAGAGCAGGTGTTTGAGGCCTTCGGTACCGCCAATGTACAGGTGTTCGATAATTCGCAACACTTGCTGAAGCGCCTTCAGGAAATAAATTGGAACGACACCACATTACTCATGATGACCTCAGGGAATTTTGACGGAATTCGGTTTGAGGAGTTGCCGTTACTTCTTGGCCTTAACAGCTAAAACCGGATACTTCCGTGCCATCATCCGCGCTGTCATGGCGGCATAAAACGTACCGATGATCAGCACGCCGATAAATGTAAACAGCATCCACATCATCTCGAATGGGAATGAGGTGGTGCTTTGTTTCCAAGCTTCAATGGCTTCAGGTGAAGTTTTTTCGTTTACCATATCGGCCACTCGTTGGTTTACAAAACGGCTGCGGAAGCCGGTGTCGAGCACAAAAAGGTAAAAATACATAAACAGTGAATACAGCAGCGAGAACAGCGCGTTTACCGACATGCCGGCTTTGAATGCCGGAAGAAAAGTTATGCCATCAGGATACGTTAATTTCCTTCGGGCTTCCATGCTGCGAAACATGCCGATGAGCAAAAAGGCAAGAATGGCAAGCAGCGGAAATTTACCCAAAAAGCCATCGACCCACCCGGTGAGAAGCAGCAAGGTCTTCCAGATTACAGAAAGAGCCAGAACGAAGAGTGCGCCGCGCGTTTCGGGAGTCATGGGTTTAGCTGTTCATGGTAATGAGGAACTCCTCGTTGCTGCTGGTGTTGTTCATTCGGCTGCGGATAAACTCCATTACTTCAACCGTATTCATATCGCCAAGGTGATTGCGTAAAATCCACATGCGTTGCAGGGTTTCTTTGTCCACCAAAAGGTCGTCGCGTCGTGTAGAGGAGGCAATTAAGTCGATAGCCGGGAATATGCGTTTGTTGGCCAGCTTGCGGTCGAGCTGCAATTCCATGTTGCCGGTTCCTTTAAATTCCTCAAAGATTACCTCATCCATTTTTGATCCGGTATCGATAAGTGCTGTAGCAAGAATGGTAAGTGATCCGCCGTTTTCGATCTTACGAGCCGCTCCAAAGAAACGCTTCGGCTTATGTAAGGCATTGGCATCCACCCCCCCCGAAAGTACCTTACCTGAGGCAGGCTGCACCGTATTGTAGGCGCGGGCAAGGCGGGTTATTGAGTCAAGCAGAATTACCACATCGTGGCCACATTCTACCATGCGTTTTGCTTTTTCGAGCACG
>JBILCR010000007.1:0-15858 GCA_044353055.1 Flavobacteriales bacterium | reverse complement strand
GCGGTATTCGGGATCTTCGCGTTTCTCGAGCACATGCACTGCCTCGAAACGGTCGGCATACAGCAAGGCCGCCGATAGGCCTACCAGTCCGGCGCCCGAAATCAATAAAGGTGCGTGTTCCATAATTTAAGCCCGAAACAAGGGAATTACGTGTTCAACAAATACCCGCATGCGGTGAATTACAACTTCAGCATCGTTGGTGTTAAAATCGAACCAGGTCATTAGCCGATCTTCGGGATGAAAACGCTCTTTTAAATCGCGGAACACCTTAGCAGGGCTTCCATATACGGCGTTTTCCATACCCTCTTCTACCTTTTTCTGATCAACGGTTCCTTCCATTGCACGCCAATATGCCACCATAGCTTGTCTGGCTTCTTCGGCCGCCTTCTCGTTTTGTTCTGCTTCCGATAAATTGGCATCGGCACAGGTAAAAATCATCACAGTGCGCGGCATATATGAACGTTTCCACGAACCGCCAACGGAATGGTATGCCTTGGCCATGCGCTCGTGAGTAGCATCGATGGTAGCGCCCGGGGTAACAGAAAGGTTAAACACTTTAACGGGATGAAGCGTATTGACATGCTTCTGTAAATTCGGATCGTGTGAACCTAAAACCAATTCTAGATTGCTTAGTCCGATATCTTCGGGAAGTAACTTAATGCTTTCGAAAGGCCAGCGTGGCGGAATTGTAATAGAACGTGTGCTTTCCGACAATCCAGCGCATTGCATGGCTTTTTGCCAATTTACTTCAGGTACTTCTTCATGCGCAATAACATTGGGAGCTATATCAGCCGAACCAAGCGTTTCGCCTTTCAAAAGACGTATAAACACAGTCGAGGCTTCTTTTAAAATTGAATTTCGAACCTGTGGCCAAAGCAAATGCTCAAGTTCATTGCGGGCTTTTATCCCATAAACCTCGTTTGCATAAACGAACCGACCGATGCCAAAACCGATGTGCAGTTTACGATTCGAACGCTCCAATTCGGAACCATGAATCGTTAAAAAAGTGCGGACGGCTTCTGCATGCGCTACAGGGCCGCCATTGACTAAAATATTGCGAATTGCCGACCCAATGCCGATGCGTTTGGTTTGATAGATTGCCTTCGCAGCAATTTGCAAAATATCGGTATTGATGCACAATTCGCCATTAAAATGTGGCAAAAGAGGCTCGGGTTTATCTTGCTCTGTTTTAATTGAGAAATGGGCCTCCCCAATCCAGGCGGTATCAAAACCAAGTGCGTCGGCCTCTCTTATTTGCCTGAAAAGGTTATCGTACAAAAGTCGATCGGAAGGAGGACCCTGCCCGAGGTCCATTTTGGAAAAGCTAAAGAAAATATCGAAATACATGGCCTGTTAGCACCGAAGTGTCTTAGCGTTATTGATTTATAAACTTTCAAAAGTATAAAATTATGCTGATTGAACAAGGGAAAGAAAGCAGGGCTTCCTCCATTTATATCGAATCTAAACAAATAGATATCAACGGATTGAAGCTCATTCCCTAGAATCTTAACGGGCAAGATAAATACATCGCAATACAAATACCGCAATGGAGATGACATTGTAATACCGGAGCAGGAAGCCTACACGATAAACAAGTATATCGACGGATCTATTCTTACTGTTGCTGATGCGCCCTGGCCGGGTTTTACGCCCGACCTATTGAGTATCGTTTTGGTAGTCGCAACGCAGGCTAACGGATCAGTGCTTATTCATCAGAAAATGTTCGAAAGCCGTTTGTTTTTTGTTGATAAACTTATCGATATGGGAGCGCAGATTATTCTGTGCGATCCGCACCGTGCAACCATCATTGGAATAAACCGAAAATACAAACTGCGGGGTATCAAGATGACTTCTCCCGATATCCGTGCGGGCGTGTCGCTGCTCATTGCGGCTTTATCGGCGGAGGGTACATCGATTATTGATAATATAGAGCAAATTGATCGGGGCTACCAAAATATCGATACTCGTTTGGCAGCAATTGGAGCCGATATTAAACGGATTTAAAGAGGGCCTTTAAAGAGTTCAATTTTCTTGGTTATAATGTAGGTCTATGCTGAGCATCTACATAGTTTAAAAGTACCGCATGGTGGGGGCCTTTATACACAAAGAGCGAACCTGCGGCAGCTGCGGATGCTTGGCCTTCGGTGATCGCTTCGCTTAAATGGGTAGCATTTCCGGCTCCGCCGTGAGCAATAACCGGAATAGTAACTGCATTGGAAATATTACGGATAAGGTCCAGATTATATCCCTGCATGCAGCCTTCGCGCTGTATGTCGGTGATAAAAATTTCTCCCGCACCCTCTTGTTCCATCCGTTGAGCATATTCTACCGGTGCCATATATGTTGATTTGGTGCCGGCTTTAACCCATACTTTTTGTGCCCCGAGGAATGTTCTTTTTACGTCTATTGAAACTATAATGGTAGAACTACCGAACGTTTTTGCCGCATCATTAACCAGATTCTTAACTTCGTATGCCGCAGTATTAAGAACTACTTTTTCGGCACCGGCTTTAATTATTTCTTCAATCTGATGGAGCGATCGTATGCCGCCACCCACGGCAAATGGCATGTTTGCTTCATCTCCTATCTGCCTTATAAAGTCAGGCGCAATACAACGTTCTTCGTGTGTGGCTGTAATGTCCAGAAATATGAGCTCATCTACATGTAAATCATTAAATATCTTCACCGCGTTCATCGGATCGCCTATATACCGCGGCTGGTCGAAACTTCGTGTTTTAACCAAGCCCTTGTTTTTGAGGAGCAAAACCGGAATAATACGGGGGCGATACATCACGAATATTCAATGAAGTTTTTTAAAATTTTGCTGCCCGCTTCATAACTTTTTTCAGGATGAAACTGTACCCCGAAAACATGATGCTTGCTTACTACAGAATCAAATTCAAAGTCATAATGGGTTCGTGCTGCCGCATCCTCTTCAAGGGAGCAAGCCATATAATATGAATGCACAAAATAGAACAAATCGGTATCAGTAATGCCTTTTAATAGGGTGCTTTGACCTTTGGCTATAGCGGAATTCCAACCTACATGAGGTATTTTGTATTTAAGGGAATCTTTCGGCGCAAAACGTTTCACTGAGGCATCTATCCAACCAAAACCTGTTTCATTACCTTCCTCACTGTGTTTGGCCATAAGCTGCATACCCAAGCAAATACCCAAGATGGGCGTTTGGTCTAGCTGCACTTTTTTGTTAAGCACATCCCACAAGCCTTTTGATTTTAGTTTGGTTACTGCGGCTGCAAAATTACCCACCCCAGGCAGAATAATTTTATCTGCATTTATAACGTCTTTGGGATCACCACTTATTTGAACAGACACACCTAAATGGTTAAGTGCTTTCTCCACCGAACGCAAATTCCCCATCCCATAATCCACAATCAAACATGATTTTTTCATTCCATTCGTGCTGTGTTTTCTTTCATTTTTTGAATAGATAGGATTAAAAATAATGAAATGCGGTTAGATAATTTTTTACAAAGATATAGGCTTCATTGCTTATAAAATGAGGCTATTTTCAAATTTATAACTCATATAAATTTCCTTGGCGTTATTTTTGTAATTTTCCCTGCTTTAAAAATTAAGTCTATGCAACCCAAAAAAATTTTGGCACTTTGTGCTTTTGTTCTTTTTACAAGCGGTGTTATAAATGCCCAATCAAAAAAGCCTGTCGAAGGCCTTAATGTTGGCGACATAGCTCCTGACCTCGCTTACAATAGTCCGGATGGAGAAGTAATAAAACTTTCTTCATTAAGAGGTAAAATAGTTCTGATTGATTTTTGGGCTTCATGGTGCGGTCCATGCCGCATGGAAAACCCTAACGTAGTGAATGCCTATAACACCTATAAGGATGCTAAGTTTAAAGGAGCTAAAGGGTTTACGATTTACAATGTTTCTCTTGATACAAAAAAAGAAGCATGGATTAAAGCCATTGAAAAAGACGGTTTGATTTGGAAGAATCACGTTAGCGATTTAGGCGGATGGGGCTCAGATGGCGCCCGAAAATACGGGGTAAATTCAATTCCAGCTAATTATCTCATTGACGCAAATGGCGTTATTGTTGATAAAAATCTAAGGGGTGCCGCACTGGATGAGGCCATAAAAAAGCTCCTCAAATAATTTTTGCCATTTCTGGAGAACAATTTCAAAGCAGGCACGTCCTGCTTTTTTCATGTCATATTGTCCATAAACTACCTGTGGCATTATGCTTGACTTTAAGCTCGCCTAAAATGAAAAACAGGTTTAAAAATTTTATTAATACCATGATGAACGAAGAAAATAAGAAAGAGCATCCCGAAGCACATGCCGAGGAACAACTCAGTGCCGACGGTCCTGCAGTTGATGAGGCGGCTCTAAATACTGAGCAATTGCTCGAGGAAGAGCAAAAAAAAGACAGTTGGGAGAATAAGTTCAACGATATCAACGATCGATATCTTCGCTTGTATTCAGAGTTCGACAATTATAAAAAGCGTACCTCCAAAGAACGAATTGAGTTTGCAAAAACTGCAGCTGCTGACATTTTTGCCGCAATTCTGCCTGTTTTGGATGATTTTGACAGAGCTTCAAAAGCCACTGAACAAGCCACTTCAACCCTTGAAAGTGTGAAAGAAGGAATGCACCTTGTGCATCATAAATTGAAATCAATATTGGTGTCAAAAGGCTTGGAGGAAATGGATGCAATGGGACAGGTTTTCGATGCGGATTTGCATGAGGCCATTACACAGATTCCGACTCCGAATGATGATTTGAAAGGGAAAGTATTGGATCAGGTGGAGAAAGGTTATGCATTAAATGGTAAAGTTATTCGATATGCCAAAGTGGTAGTCGGTAGCTGATAAATGCTCAAAATATGGCGAAAAGAGATTATTACGATGTATTGGGTGTTTCGAGAAATGCCGACGAACAAGAATTAAAGAAAGCCTACCGTAAACTTGCGGTTCAATTTCATCCCGATAAGAATCCTGGCGATAAGGCTGCCGAGGATAAGTTTAAGGAAGCCGCCGAGGCATATGAAATATTGAGTAATTCCGATAAACGGGCACGTTACGATCGCTTCGGCCATCAAGGAATGGGTGGAGCTGCTGGTGGTGGAGCTGGTGGATTTGGAGGAGGCATGAGTATGGATGACATATTCAGCCAGTTTGGCGATATCTTTGGCCAGGGTGGTTTTGGAGGCTTTGGTTTTGGAGGTGGACAAAGCAGAGGGCGCACGGTGCACCGAGGCACCAACATCAGAATTAAAGTAAAGCTTAACCTTGAGGAAATAGCCGCTGGAGTTGAGAAGAAAATAAAGGTTAACAAGTTTGTTTCCTGCAAAACCTGCTCAGGAACTGGAGCCGATAAAGGCTCTTCATTTAGTAATTGTTCTACCTGTAACGGATCGGGACGCGTAACCCGCATTACCAATACCATTTTAGGGCAGATGCAAACAGCATCAACGTGTCCTTCATGCGACGGCGAAGGCCGCATTATTGCGAGTAAATGTAAATCGTGCTCGGGCGATGGAATTACGCGCGAAGAAGATATTATAAGCATTCAGATTCCTGCCGGTGTGGGCGAAGGCATGCAACTTAATGTAGCAGGCAAAGGCAATGCAGCACCTAGAGGTGGGATTGCTGGCGATTTAATTGTTGCCATCGAAGAAACCGAGCATCCTGAACTCAAACGTGATGGCAATAATCTATACTACAATTGTTACATCAACTTTGCCGATGCGGCTTTGGGAACCAGTATTGAAATACCAACACTCGAAGGAAAAGCGAAGTTTAAAATAGATGCCGGAACACTTTCAGGAAAAGTTTTCAGACTCAGAGGGAAAGGTTTGCCCGAGGTAAACTCTTATCAAAAGGGAGATTTATTGGTAGACGTTAATGTGTGGACGCCTCAAAATCTTTCCGCTGATGAAAAAACAATGCTTGAAAAATTGCGCGAATCAGATAACTTCAAGCCGCAGCCGGGCAAAAAGGAGAAGTCATTCTTTGAACGTGTAAAAGAATATTTTCAATAGAACGGAATGTTAACTTTGAACGTGTATTTTTAGCCCTACACTTAATTGGTTAAGTTCAGGTTCGTAATTCATGAATGCTCCTCTTTTCGAAGCCCGTAATATTTTTAAGTCATACGGAAGTTATACCGCGTTGAACGACGTTAGCCTCTCGGTGCATCAAGGTAAAATTCTTGGGCTCCTTGGCCCCAATGGCGCCGGAAAAACTTCGTTAATACGCATTGTCAATCGTATTACGGCACCCGATTCGGGAAGTTTGTATTATGCAGGTTCAGAATTTTTGCCTGAGCACATCGCCAAGATTGGTTATTTGCCCGAGGAGCGTGGCCTTTACCGTAAAATGGAAGTGGGCGAACAGTGTTTGTATCTGGCACAACTCAAAGGTCTTTCTGCTTCGGATGCAAAAAAAAGGCTGCGCTTTTGGTTTGAAAAGTTCGAAATTCAATCGTGGTGGAATAAAAAGGTTGAGGAACTCTCAAAAGGGATGGCTCAAAAGGTGCAGTTTATTGTTACTGTGATTCATGAACCCGAATTGCTCATTTTTGATGAGCCTTTTACGGGTTTTGACCCGGTTAATGCAAACCTCATTCGTGACGAAATTCTGGAACTCAACCGAAAGGGAGCAACCCTAATTTTTTCAACGCATCGCATGGAAACGGTTGAAGAGCTTTGCGACAGTGTGGTGTTGATCGATAAAAGCAAGAAAATACTCGATGGTTCTTTACAGGACATTAGAAAGCAATACCGCACGCATACTTATCGCATCGAATTTGAAGGGAATTTGATAGCTTTTACCAATGCGCTGTGGGCTGGTGCCGAGTTAATTGAGAAAGTACAGAAAGACCACCATTGCACGGTTGTTCTGCGATTGCTGGGTAATAATACCATAAACAATCTGCTTTCGGCCGTAATGCCGGTTTGCCAGCTTACAGCGTTCAGCGAAATTATTCCATCGATGAACGACGTTTTTTTAAGAACCATCGAATCAACTAATCAGGTCGAAACATGGGAAAAATAGGCCTTATCATTAAACGGGAGTTTCTAAGCAGGGTAAAGAAAAAGTCATTTATAATCATGACGCTTCTTGGACCAATTATTATGGGTGCCGTAATGATTATCCCCATTTGGATGGCTTCGGTTACCACCTCGGTTAAAACAATTCTGGTTATAGATGAGGCTCGATTTGTTGAAGGTCTATTACAAGCGAATGATGATGTGCGATTTGTTTATTCCCGACAGCCACTAAAAAAGGCTCTAGCTGAAATGGAGTCTTCGGAGTACTATGCATTGTTGCATATTCCATTATTTCAGGATAACGACATCAATCACCTGCAACGTCAGATTAAACTTTACAGCAGTAAACAGGTTTCGTTGAGCCTTAAATTGTTTGTCCGCAATCAAATAGAAAAACAAATTGAACGCCTAAAGCTGCAATCGCAGGGAGTAGATCAGGATTTGGTGGATAATGTTAAGAAAACAGTAAATGTTCCTCTCGATATTATTCCCTTAGGAGAGAATAAAGAAAGCAACGTTGAGGTAAGTACGGGCCTTGGATTTTTTGGAGGCTTTTTGATTTATATTTTCATTTTCATGTTTGCCTCGCAGGTAATGCGAGGAGTTATTGAGGAAAAAACAAACCGCATCGTTGAGGTTATTATTTCATCGGTTAAACCATTTCAACTTATGATGGGTAAAATCATAGGCATTGCACTGGTAGGTCTTACCCAATTCCTATTATGGGTAGCATTTACCGCAAGCATTTATACGGTGTTTATGGGTACGGTGGTTAAGGATAAATTAAGTGCCGAAAATATTGAACGTATAATGCAGCAAAGCCCTGAAGGTACTGCTGTTGACGATATTGACCAGTTGCGAGAAACTCAAGAGGTAATTGGTAAAGTAAAAATGATCAATTGGGGTTTAATGATTCCTTGTTTCATTTTTTACTTTCTAGGAGGGTATTTGCTCTATGGGGCAATTTTTGCCGCTATTGGAGGTGCGGTCGACAGCGAATCCGATACCCAGCAGTTCATGTTGCCGGTTTCTGCGCCACTGATATTATCCTTTGTTATGGCACAAACCGTCCTAAACGATCCCAACGGAATGGTGGCTACCTGGATGTCGGTTATACCATTTACCTCTCCAATTATCATGATGATTCGACTGCCATTTGGCGTGCATTATACCGAATTACTCCTTTCAATGGGAATGTTGGTTTTAGGATTTATTCTTACTACCTGGGCTGCCGCTAAAATCTACCGAACAGGTATTCTTATGTATGGTAAGCGCCCTACATGGAAAGAAATGTTACGTTGGTTGCGCTATTAATTCTGAATTATGAAGATTGCATACAATTGGCTTAAAAAATATTTAACCGAATGCCCTGCGCCGGAGGAACTTTCAAATCTTTTAACCGATTGCGGGCTAGAGGTAGAATATATCGAGGCTTTCGAAACCGTTAAAGGCATGTTAAACGGTGTTGTTGTTGGAGAAGTACTGTGGTGCGCGCAACATCCCAATGCCGATCGACTGCGAATTACCAAAGTAAATGTGGGCGAGGCGCTGCCTCTTGAAATTGTATGCGGTGCTCCAAATGTAGCCGTTGGGCAAAAGGTACTGGTGGCTACCATTGGAACAACGTTGTATCCTAATGGGGGCGAGCCACTTATAATTAAAGAGAGCAAAATTCGTGGCGAATTGTCGCAGGGAATGATTTGTGCCGAAGATGAGCTCGGTTTGGGCCAAAGTCATGAGGGTATTATGGTGCTGCCGCCTGAAACTCCTGTGGGAATTAAGGCCTCAACAATTTTTAATCTTTTTTCGGATACCGTTTTTGAAATAGGCTTAACGCCGAATCGTATTGATGCCGCCTCGCACATAGGAGTGGCGCGCGATATTGCCGCAGTACTCTATAAGCAGCATAACGTAGCATTGTTAAAGCCCAAATCAAGTGCTCCGTTAGAATTAAAGAGTCACGGCATATCTATCGAAATAAAAACACCTCAAGCCCTCAAGCGTTATGCTACGGTACGAATTACAGGGGCGAAGGTAGGTGAGAGTCCTGATTGGTTGAAAAATGCCTTAAAGAGTATTGGCCTGAGGCCAATAAATGCGGTGGTTGATATTAGCAACTTTGTGCTGCACGAAACAGGGCAACCTTTACATGCTTTTGATACTACCAAAATAAGCGGCAATTCAATTGAAGTCCGCTCATGCGAAACGGGTACGCTTTTTACTACACTCGATGGCAGTAATTTACGGTTAAGCAGCGACGATTTGATGATTTGTAATGCCGATGGACCCATGTGTTTAGCCGGTATCTACGGTGGCCTAAATTCGGGGGTTGGTTTTGAAACCACCGATATAATTATTGAGTCGGCGCATTTTGATGCGGTTTGGATTCGAAAGTCATCTAAACGCCATAATCTAAAGACCGATTCGTCGTTCCGTTTCGAGCGCGGCGCCGACCCTGAGTCTGTATTTTATGCATTGCAAAGGGTCACCGAATTGATTTTGGAAATAAGCGGCGGTAAAATTGAGGGTGCTACAGATTATTATCCTCAGCCGGTTGTCCCTAAAATGGTGGAATATAAATGGGCGTCAATGAACCGTTTGATTGGTGATGAAATTAAAATCGAAACGGCATTGTCTATTCTGAAACGCTTGGAAATAAAGGTGCTTCGGTACGATGAAAAGAAGGCTGATTTGGAAGTGCCGCCTTTTAAAACCGGCGTTGAACTTGAGGCCGACATTACTGAAGAGATTCTGCGAATTTACGGCTATAACAACATAGAACTCCCCCGTCAAATGCGGATTGCCTTAGCGCCAGTACCAAACCCCAATGCTGACGAGTTATATAAACGGGCATCAGCACATTTATGCGGATTGGGATTTATGGAAGCCGTGAATAATTCCCTGACTGCGCATTCCTCGACATTAATACCTGAGGTTGCTGTTAAAATTGCCAATCCCCTCAGCTCCGAACTCAATGCCCTTCGCATGAGCATGTTGCCGGCTCTTTTGGAAAATATTGAATGGAATAAAAACCGTCAGATGAATACGGTTAAGCTTTTCGAAAAAGGCAAGACTTACAAAAAAGACAGCAGCACTGAGTACAATCCGTTGAATTCAAATAAACTGCCGTTTATCGAAGATACATGCTTGGCCATGGTATGGTGTGGTAAAGATTACAATGAGAATTGGGTCCAAAACCAACAAAATGTTCAAAGGGCACATTTACAAGGCGCAGTAAACCATGTCTTGAAATTATTTGGAATTGCCCCCGAAAATCTTACCCATACACCCTCAGAGGATGAGGAATTAGATGCATCCATTCGCATGTGCTCTGCAAATAAAAGTTTGGCCAGAATAGGTAGTGTAAAACAATCTCTTTTAAAAAAATACGGTATCGAAGAAGCCGTTTTATTCGCAGAGATAAATTGGGATGCGATGATTAAAAGTTATTCGAAAGCTCAAATTATATATTCCGAAGTGCCTAAGTATCCATCGGTACGACGCGATCTTTCTATGGTACTGGATGAGGCTATAAGTTATGAGCAAATTCGAAATGTGGCTCTTAAAACTGAACGTAAATTGATTCGCGAGATCAACCTTTTTGATGTATATCAGGGCGATAAACTACCCTCAGGAAAAAAATCGTATGCTGTGTCGATTGTATTTAGAGATGATGAGCAAACGCTTAATGATAAAACCATCGAAAAGATGATGGATAAAATTATTAGCTCTCTCAACCAACAGTTGGGTGCCGAACTCAGGAATTGACCGCTATAATTTATCTTTCGGGTAATCTATCGGTGGATTACCTTGAAGTGCCTTTGAGCATTTGCACTTTCGCATCTTAGTGTATAGATACCTGGAGCAAATGGAGAAAAGTCTAGGGTAAGGGATTTGCCATTCACCGTTTGGTTAAAAACAACAGCACCTAAGCTATTTATTACTAAAACTTCAAATACTTCGTTTTGGATAGAATTTATTTTAAGCCATGAAGTGCATGGATTTGGATAAAACTCAAACTTCGAGCTTTGTTCTATATATGATGATGATGTGATGTCAAGGGTTATGAATTGTTGGGTGGTATCGCTGATGCCACAGGTGTCGGTAATAATAAATGTAGTTGAATAATCGCCTTCGGCATTGAAGGTGTGTGATATAGGATTTCCACTAGCTGTTTCGCCATCCCCAAAATCCCACAAATAGCTTGCACCAGCTTCCGTTGCCGCCTCGAATTGTACGGTTAATCCGTTTGCTTGTGCCGTAAACTCGGCAACAGGGTCCCAGCTCCCGATATTACAATGCGACTCAAACTCCAAAACGGTTTGCCAGGCAATATTTTGTAAGTAATTGGCTGTTGACGCATTAAGCCCTCCCAAATAGCTCAATCCAACCGGCGATTTACGAAGCAGTGTAGCGTAAAAAACGCAGGCACTGAGGTAGCTACCGCTCAGGCTGGGGTGAGAATTATCTGCGCTCCATAAATTAATTGTACTATCAATAGCGCGACTTTTTGCCCAAGCCAAACCCACTGGTGCCATAATGCCCTCATTATCATCAGCCATTTCAGAATACGATTCGTCCAGGCGGTTATTCATGCCTTCGAAGGTGCAAATCGGAGGATAGTTGGCGCAATTTTGACTGTCTCCATATTTCCGTCCCCAGGTCATAAAAAATACCGTTTCGGTGCAGCTGTTGTTGGCGCGAATTATACTGTCGAGTGCACGAGCAAAAGGATAAGTTTGCGTCTCAACCTGGAACGGAGGAAACGAAGGTTCTTGACTTTGAGCTTGTAATACCACAAAATCCCATGCTGAAGCATTAATCTTGCTAAGGGAGGCAGCATTGGTTGAATGTGCTTGAAAGGTAAAACCTCCCGGTGTGTTGGAATCAAAAATTAGGGTGTCGCCCCCAGAAAGAGCCAAATTGTAAGTAAGCTGGGGTAGGTTGTTGGTTGCGGTGTAACTGTTTCCAATCCACAATACCGAATGGGTTTGTGCATGCAGCCCGAAAAGTGAAACAAGGCTAAAACAAAGTAAAAATGGCCATTTGGATTTCATGATTACTTAATTTGTTTTGTGCGGCCATGCATAACAAAGCACATCATTCTTTGAAATTTTTTGCCCACCCAGAATAATTAATCGTTCAATTACATTTCGAAATTCGCGGATATTGCCCGTCCAATCAAGCTGTTGCAACGATTCGATAGCGTCGGGTTCAATTTCCTTCACCGAAATCCCATATTCGGTGCAAATCAGATTTAAAAAGTGTTCTGCTAAAAGTGGAATGTCGTCGATACGTTGGTTTAAGGCCGGCACATCAACAATAATTACGCTTAATCTATGATAGAGATCTTCTCTGAAGTTTCCTTTAGCGATTTCGTCTTTGAGGTTTTTGTTTGTTGCGGCAATAATTCGCACATCCACCGGAATTTCTTTTTCTCCTCCCACACGCGTAATCTTGTTTTCTTGCAAAGCTCGTAGCACTTTGGCCTGAGCCGAAAGACTCATGTCGCCAATTTCATCTAAAAATAAAGTGCCGCCGTGCGCCAATTCGAATTGCCCTTTGCGCTGCTTTATGGCAGAGGTAAAGGCTCCTTTTTCGTGCCCGAATAGCTCGCTTTCAATAAGTTCAGAAGGAATGGCGGCACAGTTAACCTCGATGAGCGGATGTATATTCCGGCTGCTTTTTTCGTGTATAAGTCTCGATACCAGCTCTTTGCCAGTTCCGTTGGGGCCTGTAACCAATACTCGAGCGTCGGTAGGGGCTATGCGCTCAATAATATCTTTTACCTTCTCTATGGAGGCAGATTTGCCTACAATTTCAGTGGTTTTATTAATCTTCTTTCGCAGTATTTTGGTTTCCTGTATTAGGGTTGATTTGTCGAGTGCATTACGCAGGGTAATCATCAGTCTATTGAGATCGAGGGGCTTGGCAATAAAATCATATGCCCCCTTTTTAATGCACTCTACCGCAGTTTCAATGGTTCCGTGCCCCGAAATCATGATAACCGGGCAATCCAATCCGGTTTGAATTACTTTGTCCAGCAATTCGGTGCCGTCCATACGGGGCATTTTAATGTCGCTGAGCAGGATGTCATAACCTCCTTTTTGAATCTTTTCCCACCCTTCGGCTCCATCAACAGCTTCCTCTACCAGGTGTTTTTCGTATTCTAAAATCTCCCTGAGTGTGCTGCGTATTGCCCGTTCATCATCAACAATTAAAATTTTCGCCATGCTTTGAGTGGTTTTACAAACTATGTGTAAATATCATGATTTAACTTTTTCTAAAAAGTCATAAAGTATCCCTTCTTTTAATGAATAGGTAGAAAGGCGCATCTGTTCAAGTTTTAATTGTTTAAACACGAAGCGAATCATTATCACGGCAACAACAATCATTTCCACCCTCATTGCGGCCAATCCTTTTATTTTATGACGCTTCTCCACCGGCGAGTTGATGATGGTTTTATACATGGTTTCAAAATGATTCAGGTTAAAATGATATTCGGTTTTAACAAGCGGATTTTCATCAGTATGGAATCGATGGTAAATCATCTCCGCCATAGAATCAAATGAACCCGATGAACCCACCAGCGTCTTTATGGGAAATTTTTCACAGGTTTCCCATAAAATCTTCATTTCTTCGAGTAAATAGGTTTTAAGATGCTTTATTTCTGATTTTTCTATAGGTTCCGACGGATTTATAACTTCGAGCAGCCGTGCTGCTCCAAGATTAAAACTGTGTTTCCAGTATATTCTATGTTGATCGGCAATGATAAATTCGGTCGAACCGCCGCCAATATCCATTATTAAACAGCGCTCGTTTCCCATATCGAGGGCTTTTCTAACGCCACGGTAGATAAGTTCCGCTTCGCGATTGCCCGAAATAACTTCAATCTCGATGCCTGTTATTGATTTTACTTTTCGCACAAACTCCTTCCCGTTTTTGGCACTTCGAATGGCCGAAGTAGCAAAGGCCAAAACTTTTTCGGCGCCATGTCGGTCAATAGATTCTTTGTGGGTAATCATGGCCTTTATTCCACGCAGAAATGGGGCATGTGCAATTTGGTCATTATTGATGCCCCCTTCACCTAATTTTACCGGTATTTTTTCCTTGAAAACGATTTTAAATTCGCCGTTTTCAGTTAAACGGACAATCATAAGTTTGAAGGTATTGGTACCAATATCAATGATGGCAAGTTTCAATGCGACAGACTTTAAAAAAAACGTTTCAATTTTACGCAATCGGCGCTTTTGATTTTCTGATAGTTTTTAGCGAATTATCAACGAAATGAAATCAATGTTTCCGCGATAAAAAACATACCAAATAGGATACTGGCGAATCCGTTTGTGGTACCAAAGGCCAGATTTATGCGACTTAAATCGTCAGGACTTACTATTAAATGTTGATAGATGAGCATCAATATGAAAATACTGGCGCCTACCCAATAAAGCAATCCTCCATGCATTACAATTCCTAGAAAAATGATGCTGGCGGCGGTAACAACATGTAAAAAAGAGGAAAGGCGAAGCGCGTTTTTAGCGCCCAGCGCCACCGGTATGCTGCGCAAGTTTTGATTGCGGTCGAATGCTTCGTCTTGCAAGGCGTAAATAATGTCAAATCCTGCAGTCCAAGTGAGTACTGCGATAGACAGTAGGATAGGGTAAAGAGCAAATTCGCCAGTAACCGCCAGATAGGCGCCAACTGGTGCAAGTGCGAGCCCAATGCCCAACACGATGTGGCACCATGCGGTAAAGCGTTTGGTGTAACTGTATCCCAAAATAACGAAGAGCGCCACAGGAGATAAGTAAAAACATAACGTATTGATGAAATAAGTGCACAGGCAAAACAGTGCGGAGTTTAATATAACGTAGAATAATGCTCTTTTAGGGCCAATAATGCCACGCGGAATTTCGCGCATGGCAGTTCGTGCATTTAGTGCGTCAATTCGATAATCGGCATAGCGATTAAATGCCATAGCGGCCGATCGCGCGAATACCATGCATAATACCACCCCAATCAAAAGCAATGGCCAGTTTTCAGGCAAATGTTTCTCGGAAATTCCCATAACAAACCCACAAAGGGCAAAGGGTAAGGCAAAAACCGTATGGCTGAATTTAATTAGCGAGAGGTAGTTACTAAATGCCTGACGTATCATCGGTTCATGCTCATCTCAAAAGGGGTTCGGTTAAGAATGGAACGTCCCAAGGTTATTTCGTCGGTAAATTCGAGTTCGTCGCCAACAGAGACACCGCGGGCAAGCGTTGAGATTTCTGCATGAGTGTCTTTAAGTTTTCGGAATAAGTAAAAATTGGTAGTGTCGCCTTCCATGGTTGCGCTCAATGCCAGAATAATCTCATCAATTTCGTGGTTTGAAACCCTATCAATTAATGTAGTGATATGTAAGTCGCCAGGGCCTGTGCCGTTCATGGGAGAAATTAAACCGCCCAATACATGATACACCCCCTTGTATTGCCCAGTACTTTCAATGGCCATCACGTCGCGCACGTCCTCCACCACGCATATTTGCTTTTTGTTGCGATTATTGTCTAAACAAATTAAACATACTGGCTTGTCTGAAATATTATGGCACACCGAGCAGAAGCAGATTTCTTCACGCATTTTAAGAAAGGCATGGGCAAAACGGCCTACTTCCTCCTCGTTGCGATGAAGCAGAGATAAAACAAGGCGTAATGCTGTTTTTCGCCCTATGCCTGGAAGCGATGCCATTTGGTCCACCGCATCCTGAACTAATTTTGAAGGTAATTGCTGCATTGCTGCAAAGTTAGACTTTTTAGAAATGAAAAATTCTATTCACACTGCTGCTT
>JBILCR010000197.1:0-4754 GCA_044353055.1 Flavobacteriales bacterium | reverse complement strand
TTCAGCAGGTGCAGAAAATACGTTCCGGCATCTAAATTACCGAGGTTGAGCGATAGCGAATTGCCGTTAAGGGTACCGGAATACACGGTTTTGCCCAATAGGTCGATAATATGGAACGAGCTTGATGAACTCTGGTTAATGTGTAGGGTAAGCGTTTCTGTAAATGGATTAGGATATACAGTTAAGCCCGATCCATTATGATGCTGAATACCGGTTGAAATTGATGGTGTAACCGTTGCATCTGCAACCAATGGCACTTCTTCACGATTTCCAACCCAGTCGGTGGCTACAGTGTAAAACGCATACGTGTCGCCAATACGGCCGGTATATACTAGCGTATCGTTTACCATCCCATCGCAAATGCGGTAAGTTGCCGTATCGTTGATGCTCATATACAGTTCTGTTTCGGCAATTCCCGCGGCATTATCGCTGGCTAACCAACGCACCACAAATGTACTGTCGTTAAGGAACTCGGTTATTTCCTGAACGCTGCTTTCGGGCGCTTCTTTGTCGATGGTGTTCAAGAATAGCGGAGTGATGATACTTTCATTGGCATCAAAAACAATTGTTGCCGCATTTTCGATGGGTGTATCATTTTCCAGATCTGAGAGAGCATTAATCTGGAACTTCACAAAGCCGCGTCCTTCGGTTCCATCCACGTTAGGATTTAAAAATCCATCATCTACACTGGTATTGGGCTCGCGGGTATCGGCATTGAGCGAAATAAACTCCCAAAGGGCAATGCCGCTTGTCTCATTCACATTTCCGTTAATGCGCAGGATGGTGTTTTTAGCGGGACGAAGGTCAATTTCCTGGACAAAATCTGTATTCTGTGAGCTCACTTCGAAAAT
Source organism: Flavobacteriales bacterium (assembly GCA_044353055.1). Taxonomy (GTDB): domain Bacteria; phylum Bacteroidota; class Bacteroidia; order M30B66; family M30B66; genus CAMCXT01. Next base: position 3,903 of record JBILCR010000197.1, on the reverse strand, counting down.
CTGTCCGTCGAAGCCAAATTCAAGGAAACGGAAAGTACTCATGTTGAACTTACTTAAATCGAGTGTGTCGTATAAGTAAACCGAAGAAGCAGCGGCCGAAGCTGTATCCACATTCTCGAATTCAATGATGTAATCCATGGGCAAGCTGCCATTGATGCAATTGAGTTCATTGAAACCTACAGGGCCGGTTTTACTATTCGGATCAAGGGAAGCTACACTCTGAAATGTTGCAAAACAGGTTCCCTGCGATTCACAATCGGGTACATTCTCCGACACAAGCTGGCAATTGGAGAGGTCGCCAACAAGATCTGCATTACTCGAAATTATTTCGGGCGAAGTGCCGTACACACCATTCACAAAAGTAACGGTTGTTTCTACCATTTGTCCGAATCCGGGATTCGAAATCGGTGCATTCCCGCAATCTACTTGCGACTCGATCAGTGCCATGTTTAAATCGGCTAAAATCTGGTTGGCAGTGCTGACGATGGTATTGCTAATCACATCGGCCAGGCTTTCAATTCCAGCATCGCAATCTGCGCCTGGAGCGTTGGGTAAATTATTCACACCGCACTGAAAACACTGCGTAAGTGTTGTGAAACTTGCACCCGGTGGTACTGGAAGTTGCTCAACAATTGGAACTTCGAAGCCCGAGCACCGCAACTCAAAAGGTCCGAGTTCTTCGGGTTTAATTAATATTTTGATGGTTTGCGTTTCGCCCGGACTGAGGTATGGAAGAACAAAATACCCTACATTAATAGTCTCGGATGGATTCGCTGGGTTAGGAATAGGGAAGAAGTGCTGTCCGCCTAAATTTTGAGAGGCCGTTCCTGAGCCATTTGTAGGGGCAACCGGATTCAGGAGTACTACTTGCGAACTCCCACCTCCAACACCAACACCAACACCAACACCGGCCGCTGGTTTGTTTGAATTGTTGGTTACCTGAACACTGTGTCCGGAGAACACATTATTTAGCGTTCTGCCCGGCGAATTAATCGTAATGTCGGGTTTGATTGCATCGGGCAATTCAACCGTTAACCCATTAAATAGGGTGTCTGAAAAGCTCCCTGAGCTGAAAACCACATCATACAAACCGGTAGGGATGCCATCGAAATTAAAATGCCCTTGAATTTGGCCATTGCTAATGAAGAAAAGCGTATCGGTTTCGATTACTGTTCCGTTTTGAATCAATTGAAATGTTCCATTGGTAAATGGCAGTCCACCAAACAGATTTAAGCGAAAATAACCTTCGTTGGCAATGGTATTGGGTTCGATGCGCGCCAAACCGGGTAAATTTACTGTCGAACACGATGTAGTGGTTCCGCATGAATTGCTGGCCGATAAACAGGCGTTGTAATTGCCAGGTTGCGTGTAGTTATGTGTTGCAAAAAGTTGATTTACAGCCGGGCTACCGTCGCCAAAATTCCAAGAGTAGGAACTCGAGTTTTCAACCTCTCCTTCAAAAAAAGCAGTTGCATTTTGTAGTGTAAATGAACTTGTAATGACTGGAACCGGTGGTGGCGTGTTACTTACTTTAAAAAGACAAAAACCTCCGGGTGTAGTTGCATAATTAATACATCCGAAAATTGAATTGCTGCCGCCACTTATAAAACCTCCACCCATGATATTGTTTTCGGAATCTACAGCAATATCATAGCTGTAATCAGTTCCTCCGCCGGTGCCGTAGCCGATTGCACTGAGCAATTGCTTGTCGGGACTAAACCGAGCGATAAAACCATTGCCATTAAAGCTGTTCGTAGGTAATGGAATTGAACCGATGCTGGTATAGGCACTTCCATACGATCCATTAATAATTAAATTTTCCAAACCATCGATTAGCAAATTACAGGGCTGCTGACCAGTGCCGATTAAATTGTAAGCCCACACCGGATTGCCACTGTTGTCGTATTTTAATAAAGTTTGAAAATTGCTGTTTAAAATCGGGTCGTAAATGGTGTCGTTTGCGAATTGTATGAAAGTGCCCCCCTGAACATAAACAGCGAAATAGACATTTTCCTCGTTATCGATTTCGCAAGCATTGCCGCTTATCGAAAATGGGCTTCCCAAACCAAAGTCGATATGACGAATTACCGTTCCGGCCGTATCGATTACACATGCAATAGCGAATGCCGCGTTTTGACTCGGAATAGAAAATCCTTCAAATATATAGCCATTGGTGGCGGTTCCACAAAATACCAATTGGCCCACGTCGTTTTTGGAAAGACTCGGCTCGTATAATCCTGTAGCAAATGGCTTTACAAATTGAATAACGCCATCAAGTGTTGTTTTGGAAAATGCTACAGATGATACACAGTAGATGAAATTGTCTACAACCTGTAACTTTCCGTTAGAAAACAACTGGCTGTTGCTGGTATTGATAAGCTTGATGAAATTGCCATCGCCATCGAATTTTACGATGCACGCCTCTGCTAAAGTGTTTTGGAACGTGGTATCTTCAAAAAAAAGTGTAGGAAATTGAAGCGCCACTGAAGCATAGATATTGTTATTACTATCAAGTGCAATATCGTAAGGGGTGTCGTACCAATCGCCACCAAAGCGCTTAAAGAAAAGCGGTTCGCCTAGAGGCGAAAATTTAGCGATAAACAAGTCGGTTTGTCCGCCCCCGCCTGGTGAAATAACCGTGTATTGTTGCCCGTTAAAGTTAAACTGTTGCGAAAACGAACCTAACGCATAGGTATTGTTATTCGCATCAGTAACCACGGCTTTGATTTGTTGATTTGAACCCGAAATTGCTTCAGATTTACTAAGCCATTCAACGGTTTGACCATTCAACAAGGACAATTGAGTAATAATTAGAATTGAAGCGATCAGTAGATTTTTCATCAGATAGGATTTTCCTGCAAAACTAAAACCGTTGTATAGTTGAAGCAATCACTAATATTAGTGATGGCAATTGCTATTGCAGCTAGCTAAAAAATGCATCTTGTTTCTATCATAAATACCTTAGTTTCATAAATATGCCATATAATAATGTGCTGTTATTCATGCAATTATCATTTTTAAACGGTTGGATTTAGCCCAAGCAGCATTCGTCTATTTTTAACCCTAGTTCCTGAATTTATACTGGCATGTAGGCTTCAAACGTCATAGTTCTGATATTTGCATAAAAGAGGATTATGGAATTTATACCGCTCCCAATAGCCCGCTATGCCGAAGAACACAGCATGCCCGAACCCGAGTATCTACATCGTCTCAACCGCGAAACACACCTCAAGGTAATGCAACCGCGTATGCTGTCGGGGCACTTGCAGGGGCGTATTCTGAGCATGCTCAGTAAACTCATCCAACCCCAATGCATTCTCGAAATTGGCACTTACACTGGTTATTCGTCGTTGTGTTTGGCCGAAGGCTTAAGCGAAAAGGGGATTTTACACACCATCGATAATAATCCCGAACGCGACGCTCTCGTTCAAAAATACATCGCTGAGGCAGGTATGCAAGGGCGTATTATCACCCATATCGGAAATGCAGCCGATACCATTAAGCACATATCGGGGCCATTTGATCTGGTGTTTATTGACGCCGACAAAAGCAACTACAGCCTGTATTACGATTTAGTTATTGATAGTGTTAGATCCGGCGGTATTATAGTTACCGATAACGTATTGTGGAGCGGTAAGGTGGTGGAACCGGTTCATCCCAATGATGCCGATACCATAGCTTTACTGGAGTATAACCGCAAACTAAAGCACGATTCGCGCATCGAAGTGGTGCTGATGCCCGTTAGGGACGGCTTGAGCCTGGCACGAAAAAAATAAGAGGCGTGAAAGGCTCTAAGCTCGCCTTTTGAACCAATGGTTGAACACAAACAAAGCTACCAGACACCCTAATCCATTAAATACAAAATCCCATAAATCGGCATAGCGATCTACATAAAATGCCCCT
>JBILCR010000196.1:0-4759 GCA_044353055.1 Flavobacteriales bacterium | reverse complement strand
GTCTGCATCCAATTCAGGTTCATTGCCCTCATTGTTTCGTATGAAGAAGCGTCCGTTGGCTTCGGCCAGCAATTGATATTCGGAAAAGCTGCGCATGGGATCGTTCATTAAAATAACTTCAACAGGCGTACTGTCGCGGTTAATACGGCGCACCCGATCCGAATTCATGCGTAGCGAGCGAATGTCGGCCCATCGAAATTCGTTAAGGCCTTCGAAACAGTTGGAGCCGTCGTCGTGGTTGTAATTGATCTGTGCCTGGTTTAATGAAAACGGTTTAACGGTAATGGCATTATCCCAGCGTTGGTTTTGGAGCATGATGAACCGTGTTGCTGAAGGGGCATTAATTAGGGCCATTTTTGAAATATCGGCAACAGCGTCGAGTTCTTGATGGGTATCGCGCAGCTCCATCAAAGCCGGGCGGCGCACGTTGGCACCAACCGGCACCTTTTTACTGTAAACCATAAAACGCCGGGTCAGGACTAAATTATCGGGGTCGTTATCTTCATACACCTTTAGGATGTAATTGCCCGAAATCATAAACTTCATATTGTCGTTGGGGAACACTAAATCATAGTGGATATATTGTATGAAGGTGTTAAATGAGTATCTAAAATCCTGGATTAAATCCTGCTGCAGGCCTTGCACCGCGCGTGTTGGCATTATTCCGGAAGGGGTCCAGTCGGCATTACAGTGTACGAAACTGTAGTACAGCTGTTTTTGTGAGGCATCCAGATCGTCAAATTGCAAATGGAGTTGTTCTGCACTACCGAGCTCAATTGCTGCAGGCGTACCCTCAGTGCCGTTCATGGAGAGGATTACCGTTTTTATACTCTCTCGGTAAACCCAATCGGTGTAGAATAAATCAGCGCCAATACTATTAAAAGCAGAAATAAAGATGAAGGAGAGCGTTAAAATCGAGTTGTTCATTACCCTTTAATGTTGGGGTATAAAGATAATGAGCTATAGTATTGTGTAAAAAGATAAGTTGGGGGTACGTTTGGTTGTGCGGTATGTACCGTATCATTCTAATCTCACACAATCTCAAAAACTCCAATTGCCTTTTAGCGGAGTAATTGCGAATAAGTTAGAACGCCAAGGTTTCAAAAATTTAAACAATCTGAGCTTCCCGGCTCCTTGCAAACAAATTAATACGACACGTGTTTCATTTCGCATGGATAGCGTGTGTTTGGTTTGGTTAAAGCGCGATTTACGCCTGGTTGATCACTCCCCGCTGCACTACGCCGTAAATTCAGGTAAAAGCGTTCTTTTGCTATGGATTTACGACGACTTCATGCAGCACTCCGGCATCCATTCCGATCGCCATTTGCGTTTCCAGCTCGAGAGTGTGTATGACTTAAATCTGCAATTATCGCCTTTAATTTCGTTTTATAAATTTTGTTATTCGGTTTATCGCACAATTGAAATACGTTTTGTTCCATAGTTGATTCCATCGACCTCAAGAAAGTAGAAATAAAGACCTGCAGGCAGTTCTGACAAATTTAATTGTACCTTCTGTCTAGAATTAATTAGACTAACTGGCTGAATATTAATTTCCTGCCCGCTTACGTTAAGTAAAATAATCTCTGCTTTTGATGCATTATCGGGCAGTTGTAGCTCGATATTTGCGTATTCCTGGGCTGGATTAGGAAATGCATTTCCCAGGTAAACATCCTGCATTTTGTTATGTGTTCCGGGATTTTCTTCTGGCATAAACATTCGCGCCGACGAACCACATTGATTAATTCGCACTCTGTAAAATCCATAAGCTGTTACGCCTTTATTCATGTCTTCACCTATACATTCTTCCTCAGGTAATAAGTCGTCGCACATTATTGATTCAATTCCGCTTGTTGTTTTCACAGGATTCACCAATAATTTAAATTTCAATTCCGCATAAGATCCTGTTGCAGAACTATATGGAAATTCAGTAATTATTGGTAAAACGGGAGCCGAAATAGCAGGACTCCCTGGGCTCGCATTATAAATAAACGATGGACCAGCAGGTTTCCAATTCAGTCCCGTTAGGGTATCCCAATTAGCAAAACACTGTCCGCTGCCAGTTGTAAATGTTGTTGTGTCAGTTGTATAGAACCAGCGGCAGTTAAAAAGATAATGTGGAATGGCTCCATAGAATGAAAAGTAATCCATTGAAGGAGGAGTTATTGAAAATGACTGTGGTAGTGCATCTCCATTGCATATTGATGGAGGTAACCATACGTCAACATCTCCAGGATTTAGTGGGTTTCGGGTTTTCACAGTTGTTGGACGCATCCAATACGAAACACTTCCGTTTGTTACCCTTGCTTGATACGTGCGCGGTTGAAACACCTGTGACTCCGTTAAACCGAGATCGCCAACGAATAATCTGCCCAATTCTACATTGACTCCATTTGCAATGAAAATATCTGATCCAGGCTCAATCGGATCGGTGGGTTTATTGGGCGACGAATAAACGCGATACCATGCCACCGAAGTTCCTGCAGCAGGTGGTGTTGAAAACGTTAATGAAGCCGCATCGCCATAGCAGATAGTATCAATTGATCCGCTTACGGAACCAATGTCAAAGCTGCTAATTACCACGCGTGCTGCACCACTGGCCCAGCGGCTGCATCCACCTGAATTAATAAGGCAGGCATACGTGCGCGAAGCGGTAATTGACGGAGGATCGTAACTGGAACCCGTAGCTCCTACTATTGCGGTCCAGCCTGAAGGTATAGCACTGCCGGTTGGTGCTGTGGTGAGACCTGAAAAAGAATACCATTGTAGTGTATATGTCGTTAATGAAGCATTTTGATGCTGAATCGGTGATGGATTGCCAGTAAATGCAAACAATTCTTCTGTTCCAACAACAGTTCCGGCATCAAAGGTTGTTACGGTGATTTGGCGAACACCGTTGGCCCATAAACCCACCGGACCATTGATAACTCTGCAAGCATAGGTTCGGCTAACTGCTAAACCTGCGGGAGGATTATAAGAATTTGCAGTTGCTCCGCTAATTGCCGTCCAGCCCGATGTTGAAGCCGTAGTTGTTGGCGGTGTAATAATGCCATCGCGACTATACCACTGGTAAGTAACACCCGCTGTTGCTGCCGTCGAAAATGCAATATTGTTTGGGTCGCCCCCAAAACAAATGGTTTGATTTCCTGCAGCTAGTGTACCGGATGAAATATTTACGGTAATTTTTCGCTCAGATGCTGCCCATCGAGCAGTTGAACAATCAGGGCTGCCTATTGGATCCACGCGCAAGGCATACGTTATACTTTGGTATTGCACCGGAGGGTCGTATGTATTTGTTGTTGCGCCTGCTATGGCTGACCAGCTCGTGGGAATGCTTGTTCCGGTGGGTGCCGATACAACTCCGGGCGATGAATACCATTGATAGGAAAAATTTCCCGAACCGCCCGATGAAGCTGTTGATAACACAATGGGATTGGGATTGCCTGAAAGCGTAAATGTTTGATTTCCTGCTGCAATGATTCCAAAGTTAATAGAAGGTAACACGGTAATCCGTCTAACTACTGAAGCCCAAAGGCTGATTCCTGAATTTGTTACTCTGCATGCAAAAGTTCGACTTGCGGTTAAGCCTGATGGGGGATCGTAGGTACTTGAAGTGGCACCGGAAATCAACGTCCAACCCGTTGTGCCTGCCGTTGATGCTACTGCAGTAATTAAACCATTTTGAAAATACCATTGGTAAGTGGAACCCGAAGCGGCCGATATAGAAAATGTAATTATTGGAGGGTTACCTCCATTGCAAATTACTTCATTACCGCTTGATAATGTTCCCGGATTAAAGGGTAGTGTCTGAGCGATGGATTTTGTTTGACAAATGATTAGTAATACAGCTACTAAAAAGCATTTAAGTAAATAAATTGGGTTGCAGTTTGAAGTAGATAAATGCATGACGATGCTACGATTTAAATTTTGTTGACCCAAAGGACATATTTCGCGAAATCTTAAAAAAGCATCGCTTTATAAGTGGCGGATTTTATTATATAAGTGGTTAGAATATGCATAAAAGTGGAAATTGGCAATTAGACATTGGCTAATTTCAAACAAATTAAAACAGAACGCGTTCCTTGGTTTATGGATAATGTATGCGTGGTTTGGTTAAAGCGCGATTTACGATTGGTTGATCACTGCCCGCTGCACTACGCCGTAAATTCAGGTAAAAAAGTGCTTTTGTTATGGATTTACGACGATTTTATGCAACACTCCGGCATCCATTCCGATCGCCATTTGCGGTTCCAGCTCGAGAGTGTGTGCGACCTCAACCTGCAATTGCAGCCTTTTCAAACAAGCATTTTGGCTGTGAAAGGAGATGCTGCCGAAGTGTTTTCGGAAATCATGCAGCATATTTCGATATCCGAAGTGGTTTCGTATCGCGAAAGTGGAACCCAAGACACCTTCGAACGCGATAAAAAAGTTAAACGACTCTTTCAAGAAAAGCATGTTTCATGGAAAGAATTCCCACGATTAAGCATTAAGCGAGGCAGCGAATCGCGTAAAAATTGGAGTTCCGATTGGGAAAAGCAGGTGCGCACAAGCATTGAACCCATCGATTTGTCGGGTGTGGCATTTGTTGATTCTGCTAGTTTGCACGAGCTTCGGATAAACCATCTTATACCACTTACTCCGCAGAAAGGCCTTATGCAGCCGGGTGGACGAACCTTTGCGCTGCAGTATCTCAACTCGTTTCTCGAGCAGCGCCATCGCGGCTATTTCCGCTCCATCTCTAAACCCGAATCCGCGCGTTACC
>JBILCR010000195.1:0-4762 GCA_044353055.1 Flavobacteriales bacterium | reverse complement strand
CCTCCGACTTCACCTTAATTTTTTTTGAGCGTTTGTTGGCTAAAACATCCTCCACCGGATATAACGCATCGAGTTTTGCCTGATCTATGCATGGACAATACAATTGACGCTGCTCGGATGTAAAATAAAATTTAGGATCGGGCTTATAGGCCATTAGCGCCCTTTTAACATGGTCGTAGCCAATATAATTTTGATCGGTATTCATGGCCCAATATTGAACGGCCTTATTATTGGTAAAATCGCAATATTGCATGAGTATTACAGCCGATATCCACCCGCTCTGATGCCAGCCGTTCCAGCAATGAAGATAAATGAGCGAATCGCTCTTATTACGGATTCGCGCATCAATTAATTCGAGAATGTACCTAATATTGGCCGAATCAATGCGTGGCTTGCATTCATATTTCAAACCGTTTGAAGCCATTGAATCGAGCGTTTGGGAACTATAATACTTTTCGAAATTTTTACTGTACAGATAAATTACTTGATTAAATCCCGATTTTTTCAAATCGGATAATGCCTGTTTCGTGAGCGGATTTTGAACCGATACCGGATTATTATTACCGCCTCTGTAAATTAAATTTTTTAGAATTACGCGCATGTTGCGCAAATCCCGCAACGAATCATAGCCCACACCTTTGTTGTTAATAAGCTTTTTATGAAGCGAATCCAATCCAAACCTATCAGAAGTTTGTGCATATGTATCATGAATTAAAACGCCAAAGGTCAAAATCAGCAATAGGCTTGCTTTATTAAGTAACGTAAATTTTCGGTGTTTAAAATTAAAATTCATAAAAGAGTCAAAAGCTACAGAAATAAAAATAACAAATTTAAATGCACTAAAATTTTCTGATGCGTACAAATTGAGGATTTAAACTTTAAATTAAATAAAGTGCGCTTTTTTATGAACACTCTATTTCATGGAATATAACTGCATCTATATGAAGTCAACCCCTTAAATTGTCTTCAAATATTAAAAAAAGCGTGTGTAAATAGTAAATGATTATAATGCACTTGTAGATAAAAAAGACTTTCTAATACCATTACAGTAATTCATTAAATGGATTAAAAGCATGACAAAGCTTAATGATGTGTAAGCCATCCAAAAGCTCTATTAGAGTTAAACTGAATTAAATTACTTGATGCCTTTTATAGCTTTATAGGCTATTTATTTAGGCAAAAAGTAAAACTATTGATGCCATGAAAACATTAAACAGGCGTGTTATTCAAATATTTTTTATCGAACCAAAAGGTACCCAATGGAATAAGCGAAACAATAAACGCTAAAATTACCTTTTTAAAGCTCCATTTATCTGAAATCCAAACCCATAAAAGCGAAACACCGTATGCCATAAATAAAACACCATGCAACCAACCGGTGTATTTTACGGGCGAAGGCATATCTAACCAATATTTTAGAGGCATAGCGATGCCCAACAAAATCAAATAAGACCAGCCCTCGGTAAGCGCAATTGCCTTAAAATATTTTACAGATGTCTTCATACTTATGTTCATTTGGTGTTTAACCAGGATAATTCAATATTGAGTTCGTGCGCTGTTTGCTTTAAAAGTGCTTCGCGATAAGGAAAGACTAGATTTATTTTACCCGATGCCACTTCGAGCATCACACGCTCATTGAGCATATAGGCAGCAGCAAATTCACCGTACCTTCTGCCCCATTCATCGGCAATAGGTCGTAAAAATGTTTCCACCCGTGCTTCGTTTTGAGTGCGCTCTTCCCAACGCTTGCGCTTTTCGGAAGGTGTTAATGCATAGCTCTCTGGATATTTGCTTAATTGTTTTTGCTCTGCATGAGCTTGAGCCCTATTGTATGCTTCTTTAAATGCGCGCTTTGCGGCATAATTGCGTAACGAAGGGTGCAAGCCTCGAAATCCATCCCATTGTTCAAAAAGCTCAGGCTTAAATACCAAATCCACCAAAATTTCCTTGGCAATAAGCATATACCCGGGCTTATTTAAAGTGCGCGCCCTTTGATCTCTTTCCACCAGCATAGCATTGTATATATACAGATAATAAGGTGGAAACTTTTTCTCATCGCTCTTGGGCACCAGCCATCCTTCGGGTTTAGCGTCTACTTTAAACGTGTCGAGTGCCTGATTTTCACTTTCAATAAATGGAAGCACCTTAGAATGCTGGGCTTCCTCCATCATTACACGGTATAACTCCGGAAGAAACAATACATCATTGGCCGCATACTCAAGCTGCTGAGTGCTAAGCGGCCTTTTTATCCAATCTGTTTTTTGCTGCGATTTATCCAAATCCTTACCCAAATAGAGCTGTAGTAATTTATTGAGCGAGAAAAACTCCTGATTTAAAAGACGTGCAGTACGTTCGGTATCAAAAATAGTACGCGGAGTGCATCCCTTCAATTGAAGAAGCGATAAATCTTCGCCCGGCGCATGCATAATTTTTTTAGGGACATCGCGTTCCAAAAAACGGTAAAACGGATCTAAATCTTCTAGTAAAAACGGATCAATGAGCCAGGCCACTTCGCCGCAACTTATCTGTATGAGGCATAGCGTAAATCCATAAGCAAAACGATCGCGATCAAACTCAAGATCGAGACCAATAACCGATTGTTGCGCGCACGAACGAATGCATGCCTCCAACTGATCTGCTTTGCTCACATATTCAATGTGCATTGTTTTAATGCGCCTTAGTTTGCGCAAATATATTCTATAAGCTGTCACTTATGGCAATGAGCTGTTTATTAAGTGGATTTAAGGATTAAGGATAGTTATCAACAAAACGCTGAAAAACGCTTTTGGGATGTGAAGTATCCGATAGCAGCTCCGTATTTTTGGACCGAAAACTATGTCGGGAATCATTCAACTTTTACCGGATCATGTAGCCAACCAAATTGCTGCAGGCGAAGTGGTGCAGCGGCCCGCGTCGGCAGTTAAAGAACTTCTCGAAAACGCCGTGGATTCGGGTGCGCGAAGCATACAGCTCATTATTAAAGATGGCGGTCGCACACTCATTCAGGTAATTGACAACGGTTCGGGCATGGATGCGTTTGATGCGCGCCTTTGCTTTTTGCGCCATGCGACATCCAAATTAAAGCAGGCCGACGATTTGTGGAACATCCGCACGATGGGATTTAGAGGCGAAGCCTTGGCTTCTATTGCCGCTGTAGCGCAGGTTGAAATGCACACACGCCTTAAAGATCAAGAAACCGGAACACGCATTCACATTGAAGGCTCCGAAGTGATTAGTCAAGACGAAGCCGCGTGTCCGGTGGGTACGAGCATTAGCGTGCGTAACCTGTTTTACAATGTGCCGGCACGTCGTAATTTTCTCAAATCCAATACGGTAGAAACCCGCCATATCTACGAAGAATTTTACCGTGTAGCATTGTCTTTCCCCGACCGGGCATTTTCTTTGATAAATCAAGGCGATGAAGTACACCGCCTCATGGGTGGATCGTTCAAACAACGTATTGCCGGTATTTTCGGTAATTCCATCAACGAAAAACTCATTCAGGTACGCGAAGAAAACACCCCCGTTAAAATCACCGGTTTTATCGGGAAGCCCGAAAATGCGCGTAAAACGCGCGGCGAGCAGTATTTTTTCATCAACAACCGCTTTATTAAGCATCCGTATTTGCATCATGCGGTTCAGTCGGCATTTCAGGATATTATTGCCCATGGCGAATTTCCGGTGTATTTTATCCGTTTCGAGGTAGATCCGTCGAGCATCGATATAAATATTCATCCCACTAAAACAGAGATTAAATTTGAGGATGAACGCACGGCTTACGGTATTTTACGCTCTGCCATACGAAAAGCCTTGGGCGCCTATTCCTTATCGCCAAGCCTCGATTTTGACGCCGAAATGCAGTATGTGCCGCTTCCGAATTCGAGTACAGAAATAAAAGCTCCGGAAATAAAGGTCAATCCCGACTATAATCCTTTTGCCACATCGAGCAGCACAAAGCAAGATAACAGCCGATTAAGTTCAATTCGCTGGGAGGAATTAACACAGTCCACAGCTCCCATACAAACGCAGCTGCTGCCCAGCGATTCAGAAAATGCTGAACGCAGCATGCCTTGGCTGCTGCACGGTATGTTTATTTGTTCGCAAATTAAAAGCGGGATGATGCTCATCCATCTCGAAGGAGCCCGAGAACGTATATTATACGAACGTTTCCTCAACCGAAAACAAAGCGAAGGCGCCGCCCAAATGCTGCTTTTTCCGGTAATTCTGGAGCTCAACCCTCAAGATTTTCAGGTGTACATCGAAGTAGCTTCTGAATTGCGAAATTTAGGATTCGAATGCGAAGAATTCGGAATCAATACACTTAAAATTAATGCGGTACCGGCCGAAGCACTTGATGCAAATGCCCAAACCACCATCGAGGAACTTCTTGAGGCATACAAAAATGATCAGGCTACATCGGGTGCCGAAACACTGGCCCGCACGCTGGCACGAATTGGAGCCCGAAGCGCAGAAAAACCGGGGCCGTCGCAAATGCTGGTCATCATCGATAAACTATTTTCATGTGAGAATTCGGGCTTTACTCCGTTCGGAAAACCGATTACTACGGTGATGCCCATCGATGAAATTGCAGGCCGGTTTAAATGAGCCCTCCAACACTGCAAACTATAGAGCCGTTTTGTACCTTTGAAGGCCATGAATTTATTTAATTCCTCCAGACCCGGTGCGATGCCTGTGGTTCGCACTCTTATTATAATTAATGTTGTAGCCTATTTTCTTCTTATGGTGGCCAGCGAATCGGCCG
>JBILCR010000194.1:0-4800 GCA_044353055.1 Flavobacteriales bacterium | reverse complement strand
TGGTGCAAATTTTTCAGGAGCATGTACTATGGGCGGCATAGTTAAAGATTTCGCCAAACACGGATCCGGAACAGATAAAAGACCCGTTCAGGAAAAATCCGCATAGCATATTTTTTTGATTACGAGACGCTATCAAAGATACTCCGTAAATCATCTACTTATTTTTCTGTTTTTAAGACCGTTGGTTTTCGTGTCATTGTAATGGCCTTTGTGGTAATCCTCTTGTTTGCCTAGTTAGTTAATTGAACTATTTAGGCCGCAAAAAATGTAATGTGTTCTTGCTGATTCATTTTTTGTTTCTCGCTTTTGATCTGTTTAAGCCCTTTTGTTGAAAGGTAATTTTGAGACTCTTGGAGCCGTTAATGGTTATTTATCTCGATATGATGAAATCATGCTTAAATCATAAAATTACGTTTAAGCGAGAATATATCAAGCCGCAGTGTTGATGTAAAACAGTAACGAATTATTCCGCATTTCGCGAACACTTTTCGGTATTCGGTGCTTATTCTTTTAAAGTGAAAAGCTGATGATTGTATTCTGTTTTTAGAAGTATTATATCCCTAGTTCTGTTACGAAAACGAATTTTAATCGCTTACATCTATAGGTTCAAAGCAAATAATTGACTACACATTTATTACTTTTGTTAACCGTATTAATAAACATCTAATTGACGCCTAAAAAAAGTACTCAAAATAAGCCCAACAGGCCGTTCATTAAGTGGATTTGGTTAATTTTTGCCGGCCCGGTGGCTTTTGTATTCTTAATTCTGCTGCTCACTTCATTGGGCCTTTTCGGAGCCTTGCCCACTATTGAAGAGCTTGCAAATCCTCGCTCCAATCTGGCTTCCGAAATTTATGCCTCCGACAATGAGCTCATCGGTAAGTTTTTCATTGAAAATCGGAGCAATTGCCGTTATGACGAACTCTCCCCAAAACTCGTTGATGCATTAATATCCACTGAAGATGCGCGGTTTTACGAACATTCAGGCGTCGATGCATGGGCCATTTCTCGAGTAGTTGTTAGAAACCTTATTGGCGGCGACGCTGATGCCGGTGGCGGATCAACGTTAACTCAGCAATTGGCAAAAAATCTATTTCCCAGAGAAAAGCTAAATAAGGCAGAAATTATCATCCGAAAATTAAAGGAATGGATAATTGCCATGAAACTGGAGCGCAATTTCACTAAGGAAGAAATTATTGCCCTTTATCTTAACCAGGTAGATTTCGGGAACTTATCGTTTGGAATTAAAAGTGCTGCCAAAGTTTATTTCAGAACCACTCCCGACTCGTTAACAACAGATCAAGCAGCGTTACTGGTGGGCATGCTTAAAGGCCCCTCTCTTTACAATCCCCGCAAAAATTATGATCGCGCATTAAACCGGAGAAATGTGGTGCTGGGACAAATGTTGAAATATAATAAGCTTAGCGAGGAGGAATTTAATACCCTGAAAGAAAAACCTATCGATTTATCAAAATTCAAAGCAGAAAATCACAAGGCAGGTACCGCTCACTATTTCAAAGGCTTCCTTAAGTCACAGCTTTCAGAATGGTGCAAGAAAAACAAAAAGCCTGATGGCACTAGTTACAATATTTATAAAGACGGACTGAAGATTTACACCACCCTAAATATGCGCATGCAAACGTATGCAGAAAAAGCTACAAAAGAGCATTTGAAAGAACTTCAAAAAACTTTTTTTCTGCATTGGCGGGGGATAAAATCAGCTCCTTTTTCGGGCATTTCGGAGGAGAAAATTAATGATATCATGCGTCAGGCGATGAAACGTTCCGACCGATACCGAAACATGAAAGAGGCAGGTGCCAGCGAAGCCGAAATTGAGAAAGCTTTTCGAACAAAGGTGGAAATGGATATCTTTACCTGGGATGGCGATAGCACTGTGGTGATGTCTCCGCTGGACTCTATTCGCTACCATAAGTACTTTTTACAAACAGGCCTAATGGCCATGGAACCTCAAACCGGTTATGTGAGGGCTTGGGTGGGCGGTATTGATCACGATTTTTTTCAATACGACCACGTTTACACCGGAAAAAGACAAGTTGGATCTACATTTAAGCCTTTTGTTTACGCGGTTGCTATGCAGGAAGGCTGGTCGCCGTGTACCAGAGTACCTAATGTTACAGTATGCGTTCCAATTCCCGGTGGTGGCCAATGGTGCCCCAGCAACTCCGGCGGCGGCGGTGGCGGCATGGTGCCTTTAAAAACGGCACTAGCTCAATCATTGAATAAAGTTTCGGCTTACATTATTAAGGAATTTGGCGTACAGCCTGTTATCAACCTTGCTCGTTTACTCGGAATCACAAGCAACTTGGTTCCTCTCCCCTCCATTTGTTTGGGCTCTTCCGACATCTCTGTTTTCGAAATGGCTGGCGCTATGAGCACCTTCGTGAATAAGGGTATCCACCTAGATCCCACTTATATAACCCGTATCGAAGATCGAAACGGTAACGTTATTGCCAACTTTGTTCCTAAAGCCAATGAGGCGCTCGACGAACAAACTGCGCATCTGGTGGTAGAACTTATGAAAGGCGTGGTTGAGGGTGGTACCGCATCGCGACTGCGCGGTAAATATGGTCTTACCATGCCTATTGCAGGAAAAACTGGCACCACGCAGAACAATTCCGATGGTTGGTTCATGGGCTTAACCCCCGATCTTGTTACTGCTGTTTGGGTGGGTTGCGAAGACCGTGCTGCGCATTTCCGCTCAACAGGCCTCGGCCAAGGAGCTACAATGGCATTGCCTATCTGGGCCCTTTTTATGAAAAAAGTGTATGCCGACAAAAAATTAAATATTTCGAGAGAAGATTTTGAAAAGCCCGAATTACTTACCGTTGAAACCGATTGCTCGCAATATTACGAACCCGGCGACAATACCGGCGAAGGCCCTCCTCCAGCCGAAGATTTTGACGAATAACTAAACCTATGAATAAAGTTGTATTAAACGCAGATACTGCGGTGGCAGATATACCAAATGAAGCAGTCTTAGGCCTTGGCGGTTTTGGACTTTGTGGTATTCCCGAAAATAGTATTTCTGCGCTTATCCGAAGAGGAATAACTGGACTTACCTGTATTTCCAATAATGCGGGGGTAGACGATTTTGGCATCGGTCTTATGCTTCAAACCCGACAAGTAAAAAAAATGATTTCGTCTTACGTTGGCGAAAACGAAGAGTTTGAACGTCAGCTCCTTAGTGGAGAACTAATTGTAGATTTAATTCCACAAGGCACTTTAGCAACACGACTGCTTGCCGCCGGTTATGGCATGCCGGCCATTTATACACCTGCCGGCGTGGGTACAGAGGTAGCTCTAGGCAAAGAGGTCCGTAATTTTAACGGTAAAGATCATCTCTTAGAATATGCATTTGAAATTGATTTTTCAATCATAAAAGCGTGGCGTGGCGACACGCATGGCAACCTTATCTTCCGTAAAACTTCACGCAACTTTAATCCGCTCATTGCCATGGCCGGAAAAATAACCATCGTTGAAGTTGAAGAGCTGGTGCCCGCCGGCGATTTAGATCCAGATCACATTCACCTTCCGGGAATTTATGTGCACCGGATATTTAAAGGCGATGGGTATGAAAAACGCATCGAACAAAGAACTACAAGACCAAAGCCACAAGACATTTAAATCAATAAAGTCATGCTCGATAAAACCGGTATAGCAAAGCGTATTGCGCAAGAAATCAAACACGGGATGTATGTTAATTTGGGCATCGGAATTCCCACTTTGGTGGCCAACTATATCCCCTCGGGTATGGATGTGGTTTTACAATCCGAAAATGGATTGCTTGGCATCGGGCCGTTCCCGTTTGATGGCGAAGAAGACGCTGACCTTATAAACGCCGGAAAACAAACCATTACAACCCTTCCGGGTTCCTCATTTTTTGATTCTGCCATGAGCTTTGGAATGATACGCGCCGGTAAAGTAGACCTCACTATTTTGGGTGCCATGGAAGTATCGGAAAACGGCGACATTGCCAATTGGAAAATTCCAGGCAAAATGGTAAAAGGTATGGGGGGCGCCATGGATCTGGTAGCCTCTGCACGCAACATCATAGTAGCTATGCAACATGTAAACAAGGCAGGCGAATCAAAACTTCTGCCCAAGTGCGACTTGCCTATCACGGGTTTGCATTGTGTAAAGAAAATAGTTACCGAACTGGCCGTTATTGACGTGCTTCCGAATGGCGGTTTTTTTCTGCTTGAGCGAGCCCCCGGTATTTCGGTCGATCAGATAAAAAATGCTACCCTTGGCAAGCTTACCGTTCCTGAGCATGTGCCTGAAATGGTATTGCATTAAAATTTAATGTTTTTCAACCCTATTTCGGCGGTGCCATTAATCGAAATTACGGCACGGAATGCTTTTTCGGTTAAATATATTCCCTGAACATTAAATTTATTGAGCTTTCCGTTCAATACTATCTGATCCAAATATACCGAATTATTAAGCTGTTCATCAAGGCTCTTTCGAATTGCGCTCAGCGTTTCCTTTGCCGGAAAACGAAGTTTCTTTTGTAGCGTCGACCGTAAGGTTTCATCCAAAAGCCACTGCGAAGACTTAAGTAACAGATTTTTACTCTGTATATCGTAATCGAAGTTCTCAAAATACAGCTCTTCTTTTTCGGGGTCGAAGGCCGGCACCCCCGACAAATAAAATGCGCCTTTAACGCGGCCCGAAAAAATCACGTGTACATAAGCCTTTCTACCTTTCCCATATACCGACACTCCTTCTATTTTAATCTTTTTCTTCCCTACCGAAAACTCTTGCCCTTTTAATTCTTTT
>JBILCR010000193.1:0-4814 GCA_044353055.1 Flavobacteriales bacterium | reverse complement strand
GCAGCATGCCAATAAGAATAACAAGGTAGAATTCAGGCTTTTTCATGGTGCAGCAATTTACGCTTTTAACTGTATTTTAAGTTCATCAAGCTGGGCATCATTCACCGCCGAAGGGGCATCAATCATCATGTCGCGGCCCGAATTGTTTTTAGGAAATGCGATAAAATCGCGGATAGAATCGGCGCCACCAAAAATTGCGCACAAGCGATCGAATCCCAGTGCAATGCCTCCATGCGGTGGAGCCCCGTATTCGAAAGCATTCATTAAAAATCCAAACTGCTCTTGTGCCTCGACGTCGCTAAAACCTAGAAGGCTAAACATTTGTTTTTGAAGGCTGCGATCGTGTATTCGAATGGAACCACCTCCCACTTCTACTCCATTAATTACCATGTCGTAAGCATTTGCTCTTACGGCTCCGGGCTGGCTATCAAGCAGGTGAATATCTTCGGGCTTAGGCGATGTAAATGGGTGATGCATGGCATGCCAGCGCTTGCCCTCTTCATCCCACTCTAGGAGCGGAAAATCAGTGACCCAAAGCGGGGCAAACACCGATTTATCGCGCAGTCCGAGTCGGCTGCCCATTTCGAGCCTGAGTTCCGAAAGTGCCTTGCGTGTTTTGGGTTCTGCGCCTGCAAGAATAAGGATTAGATCGCCCGGCTGGGCATTTGATAATTGGGCAAACTGATTTAACTGATCGGTATTAAAGAACTTATCGGCCGAAGACTTTAAACTTCCGTCGGATCCCAAACGAATATAAACCAGCCCTCCTGCACCAATTTGAGGTCGTTTTACCCAATCGGTAATTTCATCAATTTGCTTTCGGGTGTATTCGGCACAGCCTTTTGCCACAATGCCGCCTACCCATTCGGCCTGATCAAAAACTTGAAATCCACAATTTCGTGTGATGCCTGTGAAATCTACAAACTCCATCCCAAAACGGATATCGGGCTTATCGTTACCAAACCGCCGCATGGCTTCGGCATAAGTCATTCGAGGAAACGTACCCAGTTCGATGGATTTAACGTTCATGAATAAATGGTGCATCATTCCTTCAAAAAGAGAAAGGATGTCCTCCTGTGTGATGAAAGAAAGTTCGCAGTCGATCTGAGTAAATTCGGGTTGACGATCGGCCCGTAAATCTTCGTCGCGGAAGCACTTTACTATCTGGTAATAACGGTCGAAACCGGCCACCATGAGTATCTGTTTGAAGGTTTGCGGACTCTGAGGCAGCGCATAAAACTCACCAGGATTCATACGCGAAGGCACAATAAAATCGCGGGCCCCTTCGGGAGTTGATTTAATGAGCACGGGCGTTTCCACTTCGATAAATCCTGCACCATCCAAATAAGTGCGCACTGCCGACGCCACACGGTGACGCAGTTCTAGATTTTTACGAACCGCCGAACGCCGTAGGTCGAGGTATCGGTATTTCATCCTTAGGTCGTCGCCCCCATCGGTGTCGTCTTCTATAGTAAACGGGGGCGTTTTAGAAGCGTTAAGAATCCTTAAGGCCTCCACCTTAATCTCGATTTCACCGGTGGGAATGAGCAAATTTTTTGAAGAACGTTCGGTTACTTTTCCGGTAACTTCGAGTACGTATTCACGCCCGAGTTTCCTTCCTTCTTCACAAAGTGCCGCATTTTCGTCCATGTTAAAAACCAATTGTGTAATGCCGTAGCGATCGCGCAAATCGATAAATGTCATGCCTCCCAAATCGCGCGAACGGGCCATCCAGCCGCAAAGTGTAACAGTTTTGCCTTCATCGGCAAGGCGGAGTTCTCCACAAGTATGGGTACGTAGCATAAGGAAATATTTTAGGTTGCGAAATTAATCTCCTTTGAAAAATAGGGAGTTGCATCCTGTAAAGTTTTTTTAACATATGAGTTTGTAAGAATAAGGTTAATTTCAACAAGTAGAAAAACATATTTCAATCACTAATTTTGTTAAACTAAATCATGCTACATACCAAACATTTTGAACAGCCCGAGTGCGCCACCTGCGAATCGCGAAACAGCTCTGTATTTTGCGATTTGCGGGGCAATGACCTCGAATTTCTCTCCGCTGAGAAAGGCTGCAACGCCTATAAAAAAGGCCAGGTTATTTTTAATTCAGGATCTTATCCTCAAGGAATTTTTTGCATACGAGATGGAAAAGTCAAGGTGTATCAAGTGGGCGACGAAGGGAAAGAACAAATAGTGCGTTTAGCGAAATCAGGCGATATTTTGGGATATCGGGCCGTTTTAAGCGGCGATCGTTACTCCTCTTCAGCAGAAGCACTCGACGATGCTAAAATTTGTTTTGTCCCCAAACAGGCATTTACGAAGCTTATCGAGCAAAACGGCATGCTTTCGATGCAACTGATGAAACTTTTATCGCACGATTTAAAAGAAGCCGAACATCGGATTACCGAATTGGCTCAAAAACCGGTTCGTGAACGCGTGGCAGAGGCCTTGTTATATTTACAGCAGATTTATGGACTTGAAGCTGATGGTCAAACACTTAATATTGTAATGAGCCGTGAGGATATTGCAAATTTGGTGGGAACCGCAACCGAAACCACTATTCGATTGTTAAGTGAGTTCAAAAACGATGAAGTTATAAGACTTAACGGAAAAAAGATTGCCATTTTAAATCAAAAGCAGTTAATTCGTATCGCCAATGTGCTTGATTGAAACTAAACAGGGAGATTTGTGAAAAAGAGACTACTCGCCGTATTTTCCATTATTACTTTAGCTGTTAGCGCTTCATTTGCGCCTTTTTCTGAGACGAAAAACGATCAGCAAAAGAATGCGCATGCTTACATGCAAAAACTTCTTGATGCCCACCGCGAACTCGATACCAATGCCATTTTTCTTTCGGCCACCCGCTGTAAAGGCTGCCATGGCTACGATCCGATGGGCATTGCCAATGTTAACGCGGCAGGCGAAGACATCAATTTGTTCGACGACTGGGAAACATCCATGATGGGCCTTGCTGGCGTTGATCCATTATGGAAAGCAAAGGTGCGTCATGAAGTTTTAGTAAATCCATCGCATGCCACTGAGCTGCAGGATTTGTGTACCTCGTGCCATGCACCAATGGGGCATTTCGAGGCTCTATACAAGCAACAGGCTCATTATGGCTTGGCCGATCTTGAGAACGATTCGCTCGGTAAATCGGGCGTAGGTTGCTTGGGATGCCATGCCATAGGTACCGAAGGTTTGGGCAACCGTTTTACGGGTGATATTCCCTATGATACCAACCGCTATGCCTATGGACCTTTTCCAGGGCCAATGTTAGGGCCAATGCAACTGTATGTAAACTACACTCCGGCTTATAGCCCGCATGTGAGCGAAGGCCGCTTTTGCTCTCCTTGCCACACGCTCATTACGCATCCGGTTGATGAAGAAGGAAATTCACTTGGAACTTCTTTTGTTGAACAGGCCACCTATCAGGAATGGGTAAACTCTTCGTACCCCGAAGAAGGAACCCAATGCCAAACCTGCCACATGCCCAAAATCGAAGATCCGGTAAAAATTGCAGTGGGTTACACCGGCTTGCCGGGTCGCTCACCCTTTAATTTGCATACGTTTTCGGGGGCCAATTCGTTTATGGTGAATCTTATAAAGCAGAACAAAAATGCTTTAGGAGTGACTGCAACCAATGCCAACTTTGACTCCACCTTGAGCGAAATAACGCGATTGCTTCGCTATAGCACTGTAGATGTTACGGTTGCGACACCAATGGTTGAAGGCGATAGCGTAGTGTTTCCGGTTGAACTTGTAAACAAGGCAGGCCATAAATTTCCGAGCGGTTATCCTTCGCGCAGGGCTTTTGTATCTTTTGTGGTGCAGGCCGCAAATGGCGACACGTTATTTTCTTCGGGGGTTCCCTTGGGCAACGGACATATAAAAAACATCACAGAAGGTAGCCTTGAGCCACATCATCAAATTATAAGAAACACTTCGCAGGCTCAAATTTACGAAATGCGCATGGGCGATGTTAATGGCAATCCTACTACGGTATTGGAGCGCGGATATTCGCACCTCAAGGATAACAGACTGCCCCCTCTGGGCTTTAATACCCAGCACATTAATTACGACAGTGTTCAAATTGCCGGAGCTGCAGCTACCGACCCCGATTTTAACAAAAACGGCAACTTTGAAGGCACAGGCAAAGACATCGTTTACTATAAACTTGCTCTTAACGATCTTAACGCTGAAATAAAAATTTCTGCAAAAGTATATTATCAAGCAGTGCCCCCTTACTGGCTCAATGAAATGCGCACCTTTTCGGCGCCCGAAATTGATCAGTTTTTAGGGATGTATGATGCTGCCGATAAACAAGCAGTGTACCTCACTGGAGATTCGATTGATCAAGTTTTATTACCGCTTTCTATTTCACTTGGGGCTATTTCAGAACCGCAGTTCTTCCCGAATCCAGCGCATTCATCAGCCGATATTTATGTGAATTTCAATGGACCTATTCATGAAATTTCGGCCTATTCGCTTTCAGGGCAAAAGATGAATGTAAGGTTGGTGAGCACCGGAAAAGGAAGATGGCGAATCGAAGGATTAAATCGAACCGGTGTATTTTTGATTCAAATTCGTTCGGGAAATAAAAAATTCACTCGAAGAATAGTGAAATCACTTGATTAATAGGAATAAAAACATCAAATTTGGCATCCCAAAAAACCAACATCAAACCCAATTAATATGAATTTTAATTTACGTAATCTTTTCCTAGGCCTTCTTTCAGCCGGAAGTTTATCCGCCTGGGGCCAATTCGAATTTGCCAACTTGAATTCGAAACTCAGCAATGCCAATTTTAACAGC